>CAMATS010000392.1 GCA_945861195.1 Rhodoferax sp. OV413 | reverse complement strand
GCGGTCTCCACCGCCCTCCCCTCAAAGAGCACAGCATGCAGCGCCTCGGCCACGGCAAACAGGCCCACGGCCACCAACACAATCTCCACGCCGTCCAGCAGCTCGGGCACGCCGCCGGTGTAGCGAGCCTGCCCGGTAATTTGATCCATGCCAATCAAACCCAGTGCCAGCCCGACAAACAAGGCGGTGATGCCGCGCACAGCGCTTTGCCCCAACACCGCGCTGACCGTGGTAAACGCCAGCAGCATGAGCATGAAATACTCGGGCGGCCCAAGCCTGACCGCAAAGTCAGCCACCACGGGCGCGAACAGAGTGACCAGCACGGTGGCAATCGAGCCCGCCACAAAGGAGCCAATGGCCGAGGTGGCAAGCGCTGCGCCAGCCCGCCCGCTCTTGGCCATTTTGTTCCCCTCCATAGCGGTCACCATGCTGGCTGTTTCACCCGGTGTGTTGAGCAAGATGGAGGTGGTGGAGCCGCCGTACATGGCGCCGTAGTAAATGCCGGCAAAGAAGATCATGGAAGCGGTGGCCTCGACCTTGGCAGTGATCGGCAGCAGCATCGCTACCGCCGTAGCCGGGCCAATGCCAGGCAGCACGCCCACCGCCGTGCCTAGCGCGCAGCCCACAAAGGCCCACAGCAGGTTGACCGGCGTGCCGGCCGTGGCGAAACCCTGCATCAGCTGGCCCCAGATGTCGATCACAACCAACCAGTACTGGTGAGTCCGGGAAGGTTGATCGCCAGGAATTGGGTGAACATCCAGTAAACCGGTGCAGCAATCAGCAGGCCAGTGATGCAGTCCATCAGCCAGCTTTGTGTGCCAGCGCTCTGCCCTGCAGCCAGCCGCAAACCCCGTGCCGCCAGCACAAAAGTCAGGGTGCAACTCAAAATAAAGCCTATCGTGGTGATGAGCGCCGCATTGGCCAGCAGGCCGGCCGACATCCAGACAAAACCAGGCCAATAGGGCTGCTCGTAGCCCAGTGCTTCATCCATGTTGCGAAAGCCACCGCCTCGGGCCTCGCGGACCATGAAGCCGCCGCACAGAATCAGCGCCAGCGCTACCACCCAGGGCAGAAAATTGGGCCCGATCCCGGCATAGCCCGCCGCTGAGGGAATGCTCACCGCACCCAGCGCCAAACCCAAGCCCAGCAAGACCACCGCCAGGCCTACCAGGGTTTGCAACAAGTGCTTCTCAGTGCCCGGTTTCATAATGATTCATCGCCATGTCATTTGTTCGTCAACGTCCGCCACAACCGGGACTGCATGGCGCAGTCGCCTTGCCCCACTGTCGACGGCCCTGTCGCACCGCCTTGTCGCCCCAGGCAAGCCAGGGACGACATAGGGCATTCGCCGGCTCAGATCATGCCGGCTTTGACCATGGTGGCGCGCAGCGAGGCGAAGTCGTTGTCCACAAAGTCTTCAAATTCCTGGCCTGACAGGACTGCCGAAGTCCAGTTGTTTTTCTCCAGATCAGCTGCCCAGGACTTGCTTTTGGCGGCCTTGAGCAGCAGGTCTGTCAGGGCCTTGCGCTGGGCGGCCGTGATGCCAGGGGCGCCGTAGACGCCGCGCCAGTTGCCAATCTCGACGCTGTAGCCCAGTTCTTTGAGCGTGGGAATTTTGATGCCTTTGAGCCGGGCGCCAGAGGTCACCGCCAGGGCCTGCATTTTGCCGGCGTTGATGTACTCGGAAAACTCGCTGTAGCCACTGCCGCCCACAGTGACATTGCCACCCAAAATAGCCGCAATAGCCTCACCACCGCCCCGGAAAGCCACGTAGTTGATCTTGGCCGGATCCACCCCGACCTCACGCGCAATCATGGCCGCGGCAATGTGCTCGGTAGAGCCGCGCGAGCCGCCGCCCCACTTGACACTACCCGGGTCTTTTTTCAGCTGCTCGATCACATCCTTCATGGTCTTGAAGGGGGAGTTGGCTGGAAGCACAAACACGTTGTATTCGCTGGTGAGGCGGACCAGCGGTGTGGCCGTGCTCAAGGATACCGGCGGTTTGCCGGTGATGATGCCGCCAAGCATGACCTCGCCCATGATCATGATGGCGTTTGGGTCGCCCTTGCTGGCATTGACAAACTGGGCCAGGCCCAGGGCGCCGGCCGCCCCACCCTTGTTCTCGTAGCTGACAGTGTCGGCCGCCTTGGATTCGAGCAGGGCTCTGCCCAGGGCGCGGCCAGTGCCGTCCCAACCGCCGCCGGGGTTGGCCGGGATCATCATTTTGATGTTGCTGCCAGCCAGTGCCGACAGCGGCAGGCCCGCTGTTGCAGCGCCGATAGCCAGTGATTTAAGAAAAGTATCGCGACGCATGGTGTTCTCCAGAAAGTTTTAAATCGTCAGAAAAGGGGCAAACAAACTCAACGCAAAGCCAAAGAAACTCTGCCCCAACGGCCTGCCTGCCCCCTTGTTGCTTGGAGGGCGAAGTCTACACCCCTACACCCGCGCTACACCCGCGAGGCAGGCGCACCGTTCAGCAATATTCCGGCTGCTGCAGTTCTCAACCGGGAAGGGACTTGGCAGGGCAGACCACCGACCAGAGCTCAGGCTGATGCACAATCCAAACGCATGAATTTCCTCAAACTGACAGCTAGCCTAATTTTTTCTTGCGTCATGCCCTGGGCATCGGCACTGGCCGCCGCGCCCGGCCCGACTGGCAACACAGCCTGCCCGGCGCTGCTACAACAGCAGTTCAAACGGCTGCAAGACGAGGCACCGCAGCAGCTGTGCCAGTACGCCGGAAAAGTGCTGCTGGTGGTGAACACCGCCAGCTACTGCGGCTTCACCAACCAGTACCAGGGGCTTGAAGCCCTGCACGCCCGTTACCAGGGGCGCGGCCTGGTGGTGCTGGGCTTCCCGTCCAACGACTTTGGCCAGCAAGAGCCAGGCTCGGGCAAAGAAATCGCCGATTTTTGCTTCAACACCTACGGCGTGAAGTTCCCCATGTTCAGCAAAACTGCGGTGGTGGGCGCCGGGCGCAGCCCCTTGTATGCGGCCCTGGCC
>CAMATS010000391.1 GCA_945861195.1 Rhodoferax sp. OV413 | reverse complement strand
GGATACATCAGGGCTGACTTGATTTTTGACTTCATGGCCTCGGTTTTTTCCAGGTACGAGGCCAAGCGGCCGAGCAGCTGATCCAGGATGCCGGCAGCTTCGCCAGCCGCGACCAAATTGCAATACAACTTGTCAAAATAAAGCGGCTGTTTCCTGAACGCAGCCTGCAATGTTGTGCCGGTTGCGAGGTCGTTTCGAATGGCGCTGAGCAAGCGGCTCAGGGCGGGCTTGGGGCTGCTACGGCTCAAAATGTCAAAGGCCTGGAGCAGAGGCACCCCAGCGGCCATCAGGGTGGCGAACTGCCGGGTGAAAATCGCGATGTCTTTTCCGCGGATTGGCCGACCGGCGCGGATGGCTTGTTTTTTGACTCGGTTGACAGTGATGCCTTGACGTCTCAGGCTTGCGCGCACCTGCAGGTCGCCGGCGGCCCGGGCCTCGCCGCGCACCAGCCGACCTTGTTGGTCCAGGCCTTCCCACTCGAAAACAATCTCAGGCATGGTGTTGGAGCTGTCTGTTGCCCTGTACTTTTGGCGTTTGGCCTGGCATCAACCAAGGCCCAGGACAGCCAGGTACCGGTGATGCCACCGCTGGCCTAGTGCCTTCCAAAGCCTGTTGAAAAGCACTGTTTTCTCTCCCGAAAATGCACTGTAGCACACCGAAAAATCGCTACTCGATGGCGAATCTCGCACTTCGGAGAGAATCGAGTCGCACCTGGCTTTGCCCGCACAGCGCCAAGCCGGCCTGGCGTCTGCTTTTGCAGACGACATTGAATTGTCAAAACTACAAGGAGACAAACATGCGCAACACCGTGATGAAGATCTGCCTGCTGGCGCTATTCCCGGCGCTTTGCTTGGCGCAAATCTGCCCGGAGAAAAACCTGCAGTACTGGCAGGCCTTTCCGCCCGGGGGTGAGTCTGATTTGTCAGCTCGACATCAGCAGGGCGTATTGAAGAAAAAGTGTGGCGCCATCGACACCGTGGTGCAGTACAAGGCCGGCGCAGGCGGCGCCTTGATGTGGAGCCAAATCAATGGGCTGCCGGCTGATGGCAACAATATCGTGGGAATCAATTTGCCGCAGATTGTGTTCCAGCCCATCGAGGGACAGGTGCAATACAAAACCGCCGATATTTCACCAGTTTTTTGGTTTCATTACACGCCTGATCTGCTGGTGGTGCCCGCGTCGAGCGCGATCAAGAACTTTGCTGATTTTTTGGCCGCTGCCAAAAAAGATCCTGGCAAACTCTCGCTGGGTGGCTCTGGGTTGAATTCGGCTAACCATGCGGCGCATGAGCGCTTGAATGCGGCATTTGGCGTAGCTCCCATTTATGTGCCCTTCAAGGGCACCGGTGACATGGCCACGGCCGTACTCGGCGCACAAATCGATGGTGCGATGAGTTACGCATCCTTCGCTCTGGGCAACAAAACCCGGGTGCGCCCCTTGGCTATCGCCATGGACGCCCGCCACCCTTTGATGCCAGAGGTGCCAACTTTCAAAGAACTCGGCGTCAACTGGGTCGACGGTGCCTACCGCGGCATTGGCGTTCCCAAGGCGACTCCGCCCGAGGTGAGAAAACGCCTATCAGACTTGTGGGCTAACCTGAACAACGACCCTGAAATGAAAGAAAAAGCCGCTGCCAATGGCTTTGAGTTGGTCAACATCGGCGTTGAGCAGATGGACGCTTTCATGAAAGAACGCATCGCCCTCTACGTTGAAGGCGCAGCGCGCTTGGGTTTGGGTAAAAAATAAGCTGGCAAGCTTGTTTGGGTTCTTCGATAGCCAAGGCAACAGTCGTGGCCATCAAAGCCCCCCAAAGAACAAACCAGCCAGCGGATTGTCAGTCGCCTTATTTTGGAATGATGACGCTGTCAATCACATGAATAACACCGTTGTCGGCCACGATGTCCGTCGCGGTGACTTTTGCTGCATCGACCATGACGCCACCAGCGGTGGAGATTGTGAGCTCCGAGCCTTGGACGGTTTTGACCTTGCCCGCCTTCACATCAGCCGCCATCACTTTACCGGCGACCACATGGTAGGTCAGTACCGCGGTGAGCTTGGCTTTGTCTTTGAGCAGGGCCTCCAGGTCGGCTTTAGGAATCTTTGCAAAGGCGGCATCTGTGGGTGCAAACACTGTGAACGGGCCTTTGCCTTTGAGGGTGTCAATCAAGCCTGCGGCAGTGAGTGCTGTCGCCAAGGTTTTGAAGCTGCCGGCGCCCACGGCTGTATCGACGATATCTTTTGCTTGGACGGTGAAGGCCGCGCCAAGGGCTAAAACTGTAGCAATTAAGGTCTTTTTCATAAGAAACTCCGTAAATCAGGATTACCTGAAGCACCAAAAATGTGGTGAAACAATTATGCGATACCGTTTGGTATCCTTGTGAACTCAATGGTCTATCAATGAGCTTACGGGTCACTTGCTTACTTTGGTGGGTACTCAAAAACTCCCTAAAAGTAGTATGCCTAAAAATATACTACAAAAAATGATACTAACAGCATAGAATCGCTCTAACTTGTTGATTTATATCGTTATTTTGGTCGGGGTGAGAGGATTCGAACCTCCGATCTCTACGTCCCGAACGTAGCGCTTTACCTGACTAAGCTACACCCCGCAGTGTGTTTTTGCGCGGCCTGTAGTGGCAGGCCAGCATGGGAGCCCACAATTCTACAAGGGGCAGAATGTAGAGGGTTGACCAGGAGGCAAATCACGAAGCCTTTTTGAGCTCAGCCATCTTGCGCCCCAAAGACCCTGAAATTCCTCTTGAACCTAGCCGAATATCAACCTCTTGTTTGGCCTCCAAGAGTCGATTTCTGATTGTGTCGTCCGAGCGGAATCCAACGGGGCGCTGGACTTCGTCTGCGGTAGAGGCATCAACATGGGTGCGGCTGATTATTGACTTAGGGGGTGTTCAGTCATGAACTGACGCAGGGCAGCATTCACGCGGGTCTGCCGGCCTTTTCCAGTTACATCAGGCTTGACGCTTGAGCAGTTGGGCGGCCAGTTCCG
>CAMATS010000390.1 GCA_945861195.1 Rhodoferax sp. OV413 | reverse complement strand
CGCTACCGTTTTCCCGGGGTTGACATCAAGGCCCGGTTGTTCCGTCACTACCCCTTTGGCGAGATCGCCAGCCATGTGATCGGCTACATCGGTCGCATCAACCCGGCAGAGAAAGAAAAGCTCGAGGACTCGGACGATATCGCCAATTACCGCGGCACCGAATACATTGGCAAGCTCGGGGTAGAACAGGGTTTCGAGGCTGACTTGCATGGCATCACCGGGGTCGACTCGGTCGAGACCTCGGCGGGCGGGCCACGCGCAAACTGGCAAGCCAGCCCGCAACCCCGGGCAATACGGTGCAACTCTCGATCGACATCAAGCTGCAGCGCTTGGTCGAAGAGCTCTACGGCCCTCGCCGCGGAGCTCTGGTGGCGCTGGATCCCACCAGCGGCGAGATCCTGGCTTTTGTCAGCAAACCAAGCTTTGACCCCAACCTGTTTGTCGAAGGCATAGACAGCGAAAGCTGGCAGGCGCTCAACGAGTCGCCGGACAAGCCCCTGCTCAACCGAGCGTTGCGCGGCACCTACCCGCCGGGCTCGACTTACAAACCCTTCATGGCCCTGGCGGCGCTAGAAACTGGCAGCCGACGCCCCGAGCAATCGATTGTCGACCCGGGTTATTTCATGCTCGGCGCGCACCGCTTTCGCGACGACAAAGAGGGCGGCCATGGCCTGGTCAATATGTATGCATCCATCGTCCAGTCCTGCGACACCTATTACTACATCCTGGCCAATGACATGGGCGTGGACATGATCCACGATCAGATGCAGCGCCTGGGCTTTGGTGAGCTGACCGGCATTGATATTCTTGGGGAAGTGCGCGGGCTGCTGCCCTCCACTGCGTGGAAAAAGCGCGCCTATCGCCGTGCCGACCAGCAAAAATGGTATGCCGGGGAAACCATCTCTCTGGGCATTGGCCAAGGCTACAACAACTTCACCATGCTGCAACTGGCCTCTGCCACCGCCACCCTGGCCAACAACGGCGTCAAGATGCGGCCACATTTGGTGCGCGAGGTGGTGGATGTGCTCACCCGCAACTCCAAACGCACCATCCCGCAGCCGGTGGGCGAAGTGGTTGCCCGGCCGGAAAATATCGCCGTCATACGAGACGCGCTGATAGGCGTTAACCTGGAAGGCACGTCGGCCTCGAGTTTTGTGGGGGCGGGCTATTCCAGCGCTGGAAAAACCGGCACGGCGCAGGTGATACAAATCAAACAGGGCGAGAAATACAACGCCTCAAAAATCGACGAACGCTTTCGCGACCATGCTCTGTATATGGCCTTTGCACCAGCCCATGCGCCCACGATCGCACTGGCCATGGTGGTTGAAAATGCCGGCTTCGGGGCGCAAAACGCAGCGCCCATTGCCCGGCGGGTATTTGACTACTGGCTGCAGGGCCGCTACCCCAGCGAGGCGGATATCGCGGCGGTTCAAAAAGCCCAGGCCCCAACCCCCATAGGCCAGCCCCGCAGCGTTGCCGACTTGATCTGGCCAGGTGCCGCTCCGCCCAAGCCCAGCTCTGTCAGCCCACCGTGACCCGGTCTCGCCCGGCCCATTTGGACTGGTAGAGCGCGCGATCAGCGCGCTCAATGAAGGTGCCGGCCTGTTCGCCCGGTTTGTAGGTGGCGATGCCACCGGAAATCGTGATCGATATGGTGACGTCCTTGGTGCGGCGGTCGCGCAGCCGGATGGCCTTGGCGCGCTGGCGAATCTTCTCGGCAAGCTCGGTGGCGTCTTCCATCAGGCAGGATGGCAACACAAGGGCATACTCTTCTCCCCCGTAGCGGGCCAGTGCATGCGGCTCGGTCTGGGCCAAGCAAGCTTGCAAGGCCTCAGCGACCGCCTTGATCACCTGATCGCCCATCACATGGCCGTACTGGTCGTTGACCTGCTTGAAGCGGTCAATGTCAAACAGCATCAGCGCATGGATACGGCCCTTGGCCAAAGGGGTTTTCATCATGGCGCTCAAGCTGTCGTCAAAGCCTTTGCGGTTCAGGATTTGGGTCAGCGGATCAAGTTGCGCATCGTCCAGGGCCCGGCTGAGCTCGTCGGACAGGCGGCCGATTTCGAGCCGGCAAGCGGCCACCTCGCTGACCAGCATACGCGTGCTCTCGCTCATGACACTGGTGTTTTCAATCATTCGGCTGACCAAGGGCTTGATGCCGCTGGCGGCTTGCTGGCTAAAGGCCAGCGCCAGGTCACCCAACTGTTCGCCATAGGCGCCAGCCCGCGCTCCTGCCCGCTCGGCACTTCCCTGCACATCGGTCATCAGCGTCTGCAGCTGCAGGCTGATGTCCTGCACCGACTGTGCTGCAGGCTCGGCAATGCAGTCTTCATACAAAGCAGCCAGCATGTCGTCGCTGACTTGGGGGGTGGCTGCTTGCATCTGCGCCAAGGCTTGGTTGAGCCGGGTGTTGTTTCCCGCCACGAACTCGTACCAGACTGCAAAATTGACCGGGTTGAAACTGTTGTCGTGGCGCCCCAAATGCCCCAGGACCAGTCGCGTGAACTCGGCGCTTTGCGCCTTGGATTGCTCGTATCTTGCCGATGTGGCTTGCATGCCCCGCCGCTCCCTGGTTCGGCCCTTGCGCCGAGGGCCTTTGTTGTATGGCCGGTTTGGCCATGCCGAATTGTAGGCTCCGGGTTGGGCGTGCAACTTCTTGGGCGCGCGTCTGGGGACCAATCAAAAAAACACCAGGATTGCTGGTGTTCTTTGAGCTCGTTGGCGGTGTTGTCGGTGTGCACCGAGTGGGTGCCTTGCGAACGGTCTCCTGGGCCCCTCGCCTCCAATGGGCCATGCGGCCGCGGGTGAGTGGTTTGACTTTAAAAGAAGCCCCGCACGGCCGCATCCGTAGTTACCCTGCTCGGATTTACCCTTGATTGGCCAAGGCATCCTCGGCGATCCACTGCGCGGCCTTCTCGGCCACCATCAAGGTGGGCGAATTGGTGTTGCCGCTGGTGATCACCGGCATCACGCCGGCGTCCACCACCCGCAGGCCGGCCACCAGTCCGC
>CAMATS010000389.1 GCA_945861195.1 Rhodoferax sp. OV413 | reverse complement strand
GCCCGCGCCCTGCTGGTGGCGCAGGGGCAACTGCAGCAGGGTGCAGATGTTGGCTTCATGCAGGCCAAGATCGTTACCGCCCGCTTTTATGCAGACCATGTGCTGACCAAGGCGCCGGGCCTGCGCGACGCGATTCTTGAAGGCGCTGAGGCGGTCACCGCGCTGAGTCTGGATGCTTTTTGAGTTATTTGATTTTTTGGAGATTCGATGTCAACGCTGCCCCCGGTTTTAAGTAATTTGCCATTTCCTGTGATTGGCTCACCGCTGTTCATCATCAGCAACCCCAAGTTGGTGATCGCCCAGTGCATTGCGGGCGTGGTGGGCGCCATGCCGGCCCTCAATGCGCGGCCGGCCGAGCAGTTGGAGGAGTGGCTGATTGAGATCACCGAGGCGCTGGCGGCCCATGACCGGGCGCACCCGGACCGGCCGGCCGCCCCCTATGCCATCAACCAGATCGTGCACAAAAGCAACGACCGCCTTGCCCATGACATGGCGATGTGCGTCAAGTACAAGGTGCCCATCATCATCACCTCGCTCGGGGCGCGGGAAGACATCAACGCTGCCGCCCATTCTTACGGCAGCATGATGCTGCACAACATCATCAACAACAAACATGCGCACAAGGCCATTGAGAAAGGCGCAGATGGTCTGATTGCCGTGGCAGCCGGGGCCGGTGGCCACGCCGGTGTCAAAAGCCCGTTTGCCCTGATACAGGAAATTCGCCAGTGGTTTGACGGCCCGCTGGCGCTCAGTGGCGCCATCTCTACCGGCGAGGCGGTGCTGGCTTCGCTGGCCATGGGCGCTGACTTTGCCTACATCGGCTCCGCCTTTATTGCCACCGAAGAGGCGCGCGCGGCCCTGGCGTACAAACAGGCCATTGTGGACAGCAGTTCAGACGACATCGTTTTGAGCAATCTGTTCACCGGTGTGCACGGTAATTACCTGGCGCCGAGTATTCGAAACGCCGGCATGGACCCTGACAACCTACCCGTCAGCGACCCCAGCAAGATGGACTTTGGCGGCGACAAGTCCAAGGCCTGGAAAGACATCTGGGGCTGCGGCCAGGGCATAGGCGCGGTCACCAGCATCCAGACCACGGCCAACTACATAGCCCAGCTCAAGCAAGAATACGCCGCCGCCCGAACCCGCCTGCTGACCCTAAATTAAGCTCTCCTGCTGCCATCCCCGGCTTCGAGAGGGAATGCATGCTGGCTTTACCTTGTCAGCTGTCTGCCAGTGGCTGGCTTGGGCGTCTGGCTGAGACAGCCAACTGCGCCCCGACGTGGATCTGCTGGCGTGATTTGGCCAGTTCCCATTGACGCTGCCGTTCGCGCGCGCTGTTTTTTTGCGCCTCGCTGGTGTGGTCAGCGCATTGGGGGCAGCTCACGCCAGCCTCAAAGTGCACCGAGGCTTGATCGTCGGCAATGAGTGGGCGCCGGCAGGCCCGGCACAGGCCATGGGGCCCGGTCTGCAGCCCGTGGCCGACCGAGACCCGCTCGTCAAACACAAAGCATTCGCCCTGCCACAGGCTGCGCTCGGGCGGCACGGTTTCCAGGTATTTGAGGATGCCGCCCTCGAGGTGGTAGACCTCATTGAACCCCTGCGCCCGCAGCAGCGCAGTGGATTTTTCGCAGCGAATGCCGCCGGTACAAAACATCGCCACTTTCGGTTTGGTGCCGCCAGGCGGGTTCAGCGCCTCTGACTGCGCCACCCACTGCGGCAAATCGGCAAAACGCTTCAGACGCGGGTCAAGCGCCCCGGCAAAGCTGCCCAAGGCCACTTCGTAGTCATTGCGGGTGTCCACCAGCACCAGCGCCGGGTCGCTGAGCAGCGCGTTCCAGTCTTGCGGCTTGACATAGGTGCCTGCCAGGCGGGTCGGGCTGACGCCGGGCACCCCGAGCGTGACGATTTCCTTTTTGAGGCGGACCTTCATTCGGTAGAAGGGCGCCCGCTCAGACCAGGCTTCCTTGTGCTGCAGGTCGGCCAGACGGGGATCCTGGCGCAGATAGGCCAGCACGGCCTTCACACCTTCGGCCGGGCCAGCAATGGTGCTGTTGATGCCCTCGTTTGCCAGCAGGATCAGGCCCTTGACCGCATGGCGCTCACAGCAGGCCAGCAGCGGTGCCTTGAGCTGTGCGGCATCGGGCAGGTCAACAAATTTGTAAAAAGCGGCAGTCAGGTAGGCGGGCATGAACCAGATTTTAGGATCTGGCCGACTGGCCAGACCCCAGTTTCAAGCTGCCAGCATGTGTTCCACGGCCACCGCCCGGCAGTCCATCTCGAAGTCAATGCCCTGCACGGGTGGGCGGTTGAGGTGCCAGGTCAACCCTTGCCGCAGGGCGCCGCGCCGCCCGATCTCGTCCGCCAGGAATGGGTAAAGGTCATGCACGGTGTAGGCCTGCACCGCGGTTGTACTCTGCCAGTTGCCACCCAGCGCGGCCATGCGCCGTTCCATTTCGCCCAGCACCCACACCGCCTTGCGGCGCAGCCCGTCGGGGCTGGTGTCGCCCAGTGCAATGATGTGGTCACGGTAGTTGCCCTTGCCCTCGGGGGCCTCGCCGCTGCCGGCCACCACAAAGCTGGGCGCTGCATCAGTCACTGGCACGGTGTAGCAAAAGGCATGAAATGCCGGCCCGTCCGGTGGCGTCACGGCTGGGCAGGTGTTGGCGCGGGCGACCGGGTTGACGCCCTGCTGGTAAATGCCCCAGCGCGCCAGTGTGCCGACATAAACCTCGTTGAACGCTTTGAAGCCATCTTCGGTAAACGGCGCGGGCGACTGCAGCTCGCAGGCGCAAAAAGCAGTCAAAGGCCGTTCGGCCTGTTGCAGCACGCTGGCAATGCGCTCAAAGCCTGCCGCCAGCGGCACCGGCCTCATAAAGCGGGCGCGCTCAATGCGCCAGCCCGGTAAGGCAGCCACGCCGCCGGCATACTGGAATACACCAGGCATGTAGCGGTAGCCCCCGGGCAGAAAGTCAGTGGTGCTTGCGGTCATGGTGTGTCCCCTCATGGCCCGTGCAGGG
>CAMATS010000388.1 GCA_945861195.1 Rhodoferax sp. OV413 | reverse complement strand
AGGGTCAGGGCATCAGACGACTTGCGAAATTCACGGCTGCTGCCATTGAGGTCGGTGGCATAGCCGGGCTTGAGCACTTTTTTGGCCGTGGCGTCCATAAAGTCCAGCGCCTCGCCCATGGAATAGTCGGCCGACAGGTTGGAGGTGATGGTGGCGGAACGGCGCTGGCCAAAGTGGTTGAGCTCCCGCGGCACCACCACCTCGCGAATCTTCACCAAGGCCGACAGTGGGATCATGGCATCGCCTCGCCCACGCACATATATTTTTTCAATATCGTCAGGCGTATCCCGGCCACTGGGCGTGGTTTGAACGATCACGTCGTACTGCTCGCCTTCGCGCTTGTAGCGTGTGACCTTGCGCCCACCGAGCATGGTTTCCACGGCCCGGGCGATCAGGTCAACCCCGACGCCCATGTCTGCAGCCCGCTCGCGGTCGACTTCGAGCTTGATCTCGGGCTTGTTGAGGCGCAGATCGGTATCCACCTGCACAAAGCCTGGATTTTTCGCCAGCTCATCCTGAAAAGCCCGCACCGTCTGGGACAGGTTTTGGTAACTGTCCGAGGTGATGATCACAAAATTGATCGGCCGCTGGATGAATCCTTGGCCCAGGGAGGGCGGCGTGACTGGAAATGCGGTGACGCCCGACAGGCCAGACACCCGGGGCGTCATCTCACGGGCCATCTCCAGCGTGGTTCGGCTGCGCTCCTCCCAGGGCTTGGCACGAAAAAATATATTTCCCTGCGCCACAGTCGGGTTGCCAACAGTGGCAAAAACCCGGTCAAACTCAGGAAAACTCTGGCCAACCCGCTCAATGATTTGTGCATAGCGGTTGGTGTATTCCAGGGTTGAGCCGTCCGGGGCATTGAGTTGGGCCACCACCACGCCTCGGTCTTCAATCGGCGACAACTCGCGTTTGATTTCCCCCAACATGAGCCAGGACACCACGCCGCTGCCAATCATCACCAACACCACCAGCCAACGCTGGCGCAGGGTCCAGCTCAGTGCATGGCCATAGCCGCGGGTGACGGCTTGCAAGACCGCCTCCATCATTCGGTCAAACCAAGAGGGCTTGGGGTTGTGCCGCAGCAGAACCGAAGACAACATCGGCGAAAGCGTCAAAGCCACCAAGCCCGACACCACCACCGCACCCGCCAGGGCCAGGGCAAACTCGGTAAACAAACGCCCAGTGCGCCCAGGGGAAAAGGCCAGGGGCGCATAGACCGCCACCAGCGTCATGGTCATTGCCACAATTGCAAAACCGACCTCTCGGGCGCCACGAATCGCAGCCTGAAAAGGCTCCATGCCCTCCTCAATATGCCGGTAAATGTTTTCCAGCATGACGATCGCATCATCAACCACCAGGCCAATTGCCAGCACCAGGGCCAGCAGGGTCAGCGTGTTGATGCTAAACCCGGCCACCGCCATCAGGGCAAAAGTCCCAACCAGGGCCACCGGTATCGTCAGCAGTGGAATGATCGACGCTCGCAGCGTGCGCAAAAATACAAAGATCACCAGCGCCACCAACACCGAGGCCTCAAGAATGGTCATGAACACGCCGTTGATGGAGCGCTCAATAAACACCGAGTTGTCGTTGGCCACCTCCACCAGCACGCCGGGCGGCAGGTCGCGCTGCACCTTGACCAGCAGCTTGCGAACACCAGCCGACAAATCGAGCGGATTGGCTGTGGCCTGGCGGATCACGCCCACCCCGATCGAATCGCGGCCATTCAGGCGCACGCTGGAGCGCTCGTCCACCGAGGCCTGCTCGACCCGCGCCACATCTGCGATTCGAATGGGCTGCCCATTCACGGTGCGTATCACCACCTGAGCGAATTCTTGAGGCCGCTGCAGGTCAGTCGCCGCTGTGACATTGAATTCCCGCATGCGGCTCTCAATGCGGCCGGCCGGCACTTCCAGGTTGGAGCGTCGCAGCGCGTCTTCAAGGTCTTGCACGGTCAGCCGGTAAGCGGCGAGTTTGTCGGGGTCTACCCAAACCCGCATGGCAAACTTGCGCTCGCCCTGCACGATGACATCAGCAGCGCCAGGGGCGGTCTGCAACACCGGCTTGACCAGTGTGTTGGCCATTTCGGAGAGCTGTAGCGAGGTGTGTGTGTCCGAGCTCAGCGCCAAAAAAATGACCGGGAAAGCATCAGCCTCAACCTTGGCGATCACCGGCTCATCGATGCCCTGGGGCAGCCGCTGGCGCACCCGGGTGACTTTGTCCCGCACATCGGCGGCGGCTGAATCAGCATCGCGAGTCAGCGCAAAACGTACAGAAATCTGGCTGCGCTCTTGCCGGCTGTTGGAGGTGATCACATCAACCCCCTCAATGCCAGCGAGCGAGTCTTCGAGCACCTTGGTAACCTGGCTTTCCATCACGTCGCTGGATGCGCCCGTGTAGAGGGTGCTCACTGACACCACGGGCTCATCGATTTTCGGGTACTCGCGCACACTGAGCCGGTTGAAGCTGACCGCGCCAATCAGGACGATCAGAAGGGACAAAACGGTAGCAAAGACCGGGCGGCGGATAGAGGTTTCAGCCAATTGCATGCTGGTTCTCCGAGGGGGTCAACGGCTTGCAGCCGAGGCTGGCGGTGCGGCTGCTGGCGCGCTGGCGGCTGCAGCGCTGGCTGCTGATGCCGCCCCCTGCGGCGGGCGCCCGAGCTCAATGATGCGCAGGGCGGTGCCGTCCCGCTGCAAACGCTGCTGACCCGCGATCACAACGGTTTGGCCTTCGCTCAGCCCATCGAGCACCTGCACCTTGCCTTGGCGACGGGCGCCGAGCTTGACTTCTTGGCGCAAGGATACAAACTTGGTGTCTGGTGGCAGCGCTGGTCGAGCAACCGCGCCAGAGGCAGCAACTGCTGGCGCAGGCAGTTCAGAGGGCTCGACCACTTTGATGACAAACTGTCTCCCGCCCTGGGGCACGATGGCCTCCTCAGGCACCACCAAGGCCTCTGGGTTGATTGAAAACACCGTGGTCACCCGGGCAAACATGCCAGGTCGCAGGGGCGCTGGCTCGCCAGTG
>CAMATS010000387.1 GCA_945861195.1 Rhodoferax sp. OV413 | reverse complement strand
GAATACAGCACATCGCGAATCGGCTCCAGCGTGGCGTAAGGAATGCAGAAATGAATGGCTCCGCTGATGTCTCCGACTTCAATTTGAAAACTGCTCGAGACAACAATCTCGCTCGGGGTGGCGATGTTGGCAAACTGGGGCTGCATTTCAGAGCGTTGGTAGACCATCTCCAGCGGGTAGATGCCCAGCCAGGCTTTCTTGTATTCCTCGCTGATGACCGCGATCAGCCGATCGATCACGCGTTGCTCGGTTTGCGAAAACTCACGGCCCTCGATCCGGTTTTTGAATTTTCCGCCGCCGCCATAAAGCATTTCGATGATGCCAAAAACAAAGGAGGGCTCGCACACAATCAGGCCACTGCCCCGCAGCGGCCGAATGGCCATGATGTTGAAGTTGGTCGGCACCGCCAACTCCCGCAAAAACGCGCTGTAACGGTGAACCGAGACCGGCCCCAGGGATATTTCCGGGCTGCGCCGGATCATGTTGAACAGCCCGACCCGCAGATAACGCGCAAAGCGCTCGTTGACGACCTCCATCGAGGGCATGCGCCCGCGAACAATCCGCTCCTGGCTCGACAGGCTATAGGGCCGCACTTCGCTGCCCCCACGCAACTCGTCAGCGAGCTGCTGGCTCTCGCCAGTGACCCCCTCGAGCAGGGCGTCGACCTCTTCCTGCGACAGGAACGATTCACTCATGGCAGCCGGTTTCCGGTGTTACTGAACAATGAAACTCGAAAAAAGCACGGCCCGCACCGGGCTGTCATCGTCTGGGGTTTTTGCAGCCGTCTTGTCGCTTGTTTTCTTCTTTGGCTTGCTGCTGTCTTTTTTATTTTTACCGCTCGCATCGCTGCTTGTTTTGAAAGGCTTGGATGCCTCCACCAAAATATCGGCTGCGAGCTTCTCTTTACCCTCAATGCCCAACAATTCCTCCGCAGTGCGCTGAGATACCAACAGCAGCACGGCGCTGCGGATCGTGGGCATATAGGGTTTGACCAGCTCGATTGCCTTGGTGTCAGCGACTTCAAACGTGATGCCTATTTGAGCTACTTTTTCGCCCCCTGGATCAGCCAAATTGACCACCAGGTTGTCTATCGGCAAATAAGCCGGCGGGCCCTTTGGCGCCTGCTTGACCACTTCTTCAGACTCTGCATCGCCTGAATTTTTATTGGCCAGCAGAAAAAAGGCCGCACCGCCCACCAACACCAACACCAGCAGGGCAACACCGCCAATCAGGAGCAACTTCTTGCTTTTTCGAACCCCCTTAGCGGGGGGCTCTTTCGCCTCGGCTTCATCAACAGATTTGCTTGCCACTTGAGTACCTTCTGAACATCGAACCAGGGGAATTATTCAGTGCTTTGGCAAGAACTAAAGCAAGAACAAACGGGTAAAAACAAGCCTTGCCCAAGCAAGTACTTTTGCTGAGCACACTGGGCGCTACACATACAGGTCGAGCACACGCCCAGCCGGCAAGCGGGTCAGCGGCGCAGCGCTAGCCAGAGTCGCCGGACCCAGCGGATTGATGTCTTTTTTTCTGGCCCCGAAACGGGGGCGCTGCTCTTGCGCGCCGGGCGGATGTTGGTCAGAGCTGCCGATGGACACCCCAGCCAGGGTCAAGCCCTCTTGACCCAACAAATCGCGCAACTGCAAGACAGCGCCTTCAATCAACTGCCGCACCTCGGGCTGGTCACTTCTGAAGCCAATATGCGCCTCGCCATGGGCCACTGAAATACGCACCGCCACCGGCTCAGCACCAAAACCGTCGAGCTTCAATTCGGCATTTTGAACCCCCTGGCCCAGCCAATAACTGATGGTTTGGGCCAGCTGCTTGTCGGCTCCGGGGGCTGTCGGCATGTCGGCGTGCGGCACGGCATCAGTGAGTGCCAAAGCAGCAGGCTGGGCGTAAGTGGCCGGGCCTTCTACCGGCAAGCCATAGCCTGCGGCAACCTGCGGCTGAGCTGTGCTGCTGATTTTGCGGGGCACCCAGTCGCTCCAGGCATCAGGGGCCAATGGTTTCAATCCCGCCGGGTCTTTGGCCGCCCGCTGTGGGCGCGCCACGGCGCTCTGCGCCGGCGTTGCCACTGGCAAGAGCGCTTTGGCAGCACCGCCAAGGTCAATGCCCAGCTGGGGAGGGTCTTGCGCGGCCTCGGGCTGGGCACTTGCTGCATTCACATCGGTCTTGGTGGCGATTACCCGGGCGCCATCAGCTGGGCCATCAGGGCCCTGCCCAGGGCCCACCACGGCCGCGCGCTGCCCGGACTTGGCCAAAGCCTGGCCAGCAAGCGCTGTGGCAGCCGGTGGCGCAGGTTTGACAGGCCCGAGCTCAAGGGTCGCGCGGGGCACCGGCCCAGTGGGTGGCAGCTGATTGCCGGCCAGGGTTTGCAGCAGCCAATCGGCGCCCTGCGCTAGCTCGCCCAGTGCCTGGGCGGTGTCAGTGTCAGTGTCAGTGTCGATGTCGATGTCGATGTCGATGCCAGTGTCAGTGTCAGTGCCAGTGTCAGTGTCAGTGTCGATGCCGGTGCCGGTGTTGGGGCTTTCATCGAGGGACGCCGACAGCATCTCGGCAAAGGCCCCGGCAGCGCCCGCCGCCCCCAATGCCGGGGTTGCGGCTTTGGCCAGTCCGGGGCGAAGCAGCGCCGCCGTGGCTGAATTTGCTAAGTTTTCGATTCCCATCATCCTGGCTCAAAAAGGTTTGTCTGTGCGTTCTGCCGGAACCGTGTTGCGGCCAGCTCGTCCATTTGCTTTTGCTCAAGCCGGCCCTGCGCTGTGCGCAAGTCGACCTGCTTGTTTTTCAACACCTGCTGCAAGGCCGCCAACCTGGCCCGGGCCGCCAGCCAAATGTCGCGTGCGCCCGCCAGCTTGGCATCAATTTGCGCCAGCAGCCCCTGTTGCAGCAACATGGCCTGCCCGAGGCGGTCCATGAACTGGTAGTGGCCGCGCAGCAGTTCCGGGCTCACCGAGTTGCTGGCCGCCGCTAACCAGCGCGCTTGCGTCTCGTCGGCATAGTTTTGCAATTGCATCAGCTGGCCCTGTGCGG
>CAMATS010000386.1 GCA_945861195.1 Rhodoferax sp. OV413 | reverse complement strand
AGGCGCTGGCCCTGCCGCTGGTGTCTCAAACCCAGGTGAATGACTGGATCGGCCACGGCACCCGCACCCTGCTGGTGCAGGCGCTGGCCTGGAGCCAGGGCCTGACTGAGGCGCAAGTGCGCGCAGCCGACAGCCTGGCCGGTGCCGCCACCCTGTTTGACCAGCATTACCAGGCCCGCTGCGGCACCCGCAGCCAGCTCTACCCGCAGGTGCGCGAGACCCTCGTGGCGCTGCGCAACCGGGGCGTGAAACTGGCGGTGGTGACCAACAAAGAGGGCCGCTACACAAGCACCGTGCTCAACGCCCACCAGCTGCTGCCGCTGCTGGACCGCGTGGTCAGCGGCGACACCCTGCCCACCAAGAAACCCGACCCGGCCGGCATTACCAGCTGCCTGGCCGAATTCGGCGTGGCCCCGGCGCGTGCGCTGTTTGTCGGCGACTCCAGCATCGACGTGGCCACGGCGCGCAACGCCGGGGTGCCGGTGTGGGCCCTGCCCTATGGCTACAACATGGGCCAGCCGATTGCCGCCTGCGCCCCAGACCGCATCATTGCCGACTGCTCAGCGCTACTGAATGCATAGCTACTAGCCCAATAGCCACGGGGCTTAGAGCCCTGTTTGTCATCAATTTTTTGGATATTGCGATGGCTTTTGCTTGCCTGCGCCAGGTGCTGGACCACGCCGCCGAACACGGTTACGGCGTACCCGCCTTCAACGTCAACAACCTGGGTTTGCGCCATGGCGCCGCGTGTTCGCGCAGCAACCCTCGGAATTCGATCCGCGCAAGGCCCTGATCGCTGCCAAAAACGCCGCCCGCGGCATTGTCAAGGCCTGCTTCGAGGCCTTCGGCTGCGCCGGCCACGCCTCACGCATCAAGCCGGTGGCGCTGGAGGCGATGGCTGCGCGGTACAAGGGTTGAGCCGTTTTCTGATCCGTGTTTTTGGGTACGCTAACGTGCTTCGTAGAGGCGTGGGTCGTTGAGACATGAGCCGTTGAGACCTTGGGGGGCCCGGCGGTCCGGGTATCCGTTCTCCGGCCCACGCTCGCGCCCGGATACCCAAACCACCTGCCCAACAGCGGGTTGGGCGCGGCGTGAATAGCCAAAACACCACCACGCCCATCTCGGTGGGCGGTGGGGTTCGCTGACGCAGGCCCCATGCGGGGTTCTAAGCCCAACCCCGCGAAATCTTTAGTGACTCAAAACTACCCCCTCCAAAATGGCCTCCAGGTCAATCGGGTTGCGTTTTCCCGAAACGCGTAGTGCCCCAGGAAATGCCGGCTATGCCTCGCCGCATGCCCATGAATACAGGAGCAATACGTGAAAAAGACAGCCAAGTACGACGAAGAAGAGTTGGAGATACTGCAGGCTATTTCCAGCGATAAGTTATTAATTGTGAGAGAATAAATGAGAGGTTAGGTTAATCTTCTTAAAAATGATTCGATAAGTGAGAGGTAGTCGATGGCAAAACAACAGTTGGCGAATGGCATTCTCATCTACCTAATGGAGCGCAATGCACAGGGCCTGGCGCCTGCAAGTGCGGATGAGATTACGACACATCTTGTTGAGAAGCGGCCAACCGTCAATCGGTATTTGGCATCCCTGGTTCAAGGCGGGGGCATTCAAAAGCTGGGCAATGGTCCCGCAACACGCTATCGAAGCCATGGTCCTGTAATTCACGAGGTGTCTGCTCCGGCATCGGCCGTCGCCACGGAACAAGCCATTGCTGCAATTACGCTACCCTGGAGCGCGCAGGCCGCAAAGGTGCGCGCGCAACTCCAAGCGCCGATTGCGACGCGTCAGCCAGTGACCTATCGACGCCAGTTTGTCGACGACTATGTCCCCAACCAATCATCTCTCTTGCCCGCCGGTTTGGCCGTCAGTTTGTGGGAGGCGGGTCGAGTCCAGGGACAACAGCCCGCCAGCACCTATGCGCGCAAGGTGCTGGAGCAACTCCTCATTGACCTTTCCTGGCACTCCTCGCGCCTGGAGGGCAATCGCAAAAGTCTGTTGGATACCAAGGCGCTATTTGCCAAGGGGCGCACGCCAGGTGATGACCTGGAAGCATCGATGCTGTTGAATCACAAGGACGCCATTGAGTTCATGGTGGATGCGGTACCGGAGTATGGAATCACGGTTCCGGTTGTGCGCAATATCCAAAGTTTATTGATGCAGGGTCTCTTGGATAATCCAGACTCGCTCGGTGCGATTCGCCAGTCGGTAGTCAACATTACCGATTCGGTCTACGTGCCAACCCAAGTTCCCAACCTTCTTGAAGAGATGTTGGGCGTCATCGTTGAGAAGAACCGACACATCAAGAATCCGGTAGAGGCAGCTTTCTTCTTTTGGGTAAATATTGCCTACCTGCAGCCGTTTGAAGATGGAAACAAGCGTAGCAGTCGACTGTGCGCCAACTTGCCATTGATGTTGTCCAACTGTGCGCCGCTTTCTTTTCTGGACGTACAAGCACAAGACTATGCACTTGCTGTCACGGGTGTTTATGAGCGTTTGGACATGACGCTGGCGACGGAGTTGTTCGCTTGGACCTATCGCCGTTCTATCGAAAAGTACCGCGTCATTTTGGAATCCGTGGGGGGGCCAGACCCATTTCGGGCCAGATTGCGCGAGCAGTTGGGGGATGCGGTTCGCAGTGTGGTTTTGGAAAATGTGCCGGCGACCAAGGCTACGGACCAACTGTCATTAGATCCGTCGGACCGCGATGCTTTCGTGGCCATGCTCCTGCGAGAGTTGCAAAGCCTGGAAACATTCAACTGTGCGCGTTATCGTTTGAGCCTGCGCAAGACGGAAGAATGGATCGGAAAAGGCAGACCGATGTAATTGAAGGTTTTACGGGCTGGCGAGCTCAAGCCTGCCAGCGATATGGGCAAGGTCAGCTGAACCGAACCGTCTCCCGGAACAGCACCCGCTCACAAGCACCGCAATGCCAGCGAGCGTCCAAAGCGTGGGCGCAGGGCAGGTGCCGGATGGTCAGCGGATTGGCTTCGGACCACAGCCAGCGATTGCCCCAGCGGACCATC
>CAMATS010000385.1 GCA_945861195.1 Rhodoferax sp. OV413 | reverse complement strand
GTGGCCAACGCCTTTGACTACCCCGGCTTTGTACCCGCCTATGTGCGTCCGCTGTTCTGCCGCGGCATCGGGCCATTCCGCTGGGTGGCGCTCAGCGGCGACCCGGAGGACATCCGCAAGACCGACGCCAAGATGAAAGAGCTTTTCCCCGATAACACACACCTGCACCGCTGGCTCGATATGGCGAGCGAGCGCATCAGCTTCCAGGGCCTGCCGGCACGCATCTGCTGGATCGGCTTGGGCGAGCGCCACCTGGCCGGCCTGGCCTTCAACGCCATGGTGCGCAGCGGCGAACTCAAGGCACCTGTCGTGATCGGGCGCGACCACCTAGACAGCGGCTCGGTGGCCTCGCCCAACCGCGAGACCGAGGCCATGAAAGACGGCAGCGACGCGGTGAGCGACTGGCCTTTGCTCAACGCACTGCTTAACACTGCCAGCGGCGCCACCTGGGTCAGCCTGCACCACGGCGGCGGCGTCGGCATGGGTTACTCGCAGCATTCGGGCGTGGTCATCGTTTGCGATGGCAGCGCCGAGGCCGACGAGCGGTTGGCCCGCGTGCTGTTCAATGACCCGGCCACGGGTGTCATGCGCCACGCCGACGCTGGTTACGACCTGGCCCGCAGCAGCGCCCGCGCCAATGGCCTGAACCTGCCCATGGTGGGTACATGACCGGCGCGACACACCACACATTGGTGCCGGGCCAGCTCAGCCTGGCCCAACTGAGGGTCTTGGGCGCTTCCGGGCTCACCATCGCACTCCAAGCCGACTGCCGCACTGGCATCCGCGCCAGTGCCGCGCTGGTGCAACAAGCCGCTGCAGGCGATGCCGCGGTGTACGGCGTGAACACCGGTTTTGGCAAACTGGCCAACCAGCGCATCGGCCATGACGATCTGGCCACGCTGCAGCTCAACCTGCTGCGCTCGCACGCGGTCGGCGTGGGCGAACCCCTCGCGCCAGAGGTGGTGCGGCTGATCCTGCTGCTCAAAGCCGCCAGCTTGGCGCGCGGCTACTCGGGCGTGCGCGAAGCGGTGGTCGATGCCTTGCTGGCGCTGTACAACGGGGGGTTGACCCCGGTGATCCCCTGCCAGGGCTCGGTCGGCGCCTCGGGCGATCTGGCACCCTTGGCCCACCTGTGCCTGCCACTGATTGGCGAGGGGGAGTTGCTTCTGGACGGCGTGCGCATGCCGGCGCTAGCGGGCCTGCAGCTGGCTGGTCTGGCGCCCTTGAAGCTATCGGCCAAAGAGGGCCTGGCCCTGATCAACGGCACGCAAGTCTCCACCGCACTGGCGCTGCACGCCCTGTTTGCCACCGAACGCGTGTTCCAGGCCGCTGTGATTTCGGGCGCACTGACGCTGGATGCAGCCCGTGGCAGCGACGGCCCGTTTGACGCCCGCATCCACGCGGTGCGCGGCCAGCCCGGACAGATCGACTGCGCGGCGGCCTACCGCGCTTTGACGGCGGGCAGCGCCATCCGCCAGTCGCACCTGGAAGGCGATGACCGTGTGCAAGACCCCTATTGCCTGCGTTGCCAGCCTCAGGTCATGGGCGCCTGCCTGGACCAGATGCGCTACGCCGCGCAGGTCTTGCTGCGCGAGGCCAATGCCGTCACCGACAACCCGCTGGTGTTTGCCGACGCGGGCGTGCTGCTGTCGGGCGGCAATTTCCACGCCGAGCCAGTGGCGCTGGCAGCCGACGCGCTGGCGGTGGCGATTGCCGAAATCGGCGCCATCACCGAGCGCCGCATTGCCATGCTGGTGGACACCGTGGTGTCGCGCCTGCCGCCGTTCCTGACCCCCGAGCCGGGTCTCAACTCTGGCTTCATGATCGTGCACGTGACGGCAGCCGCGCTGGCCTCTGAGAACAAGTCTTTGGCACACCCGGCCAGTGTGGACAGCCTGCCGACCTCAGCCAACCAGGAGGACCATGTGTCCATGGCCACCTTTGCCGCGCGGCGCCTGCAGCCCATGCTGGACAACACGGCGCACATCGTCGCCATCGAGCTGCTTGCCGCCGCCCAGGGCATCGAGTTTTTGCGGCCACTGCGCAGCTCGGATGCGCTGGAAACCATTCACCACAAAGTCCGAAGCGTGTCCGCGGCCATGATGCAAGACCGTAGCCTGGCGCCTGACATGCAGGCAATTCAAGGCATGGTCAAAAACGGGGCGATTGCTGGGGCCATGAAGGCGCGGCTGCCGGCCTTGTTGGCGCTGGACCTGGTTTAAGGCTTACACGCCTAGCTTGGTCCCGTCATCCCCGCATTAGATCCGTCGTCCCCGTGCAAACGGGAATACATGCATTGGATGTACTGGATCAGCCCGGCGCAGCATTCGGCTCCGAGGCTGTCCCCCGCCCTATGGGCTCCTCCTTGATGCCGCTGCGCCGAACGCCGCACCGACCTGATCTGGGAGCTTGGTTGGTCCGCCAACCCTCCCGGCTGCGGCCGGTTTGGTCGCTGGCTAAGCTACTGCCCGATCCATGCCGCCCGCCGTTCTGCCAAGACGCGGTCGCGGTAGGGTACGAAATCCGCCTGGTTCAAGACGTGCCGCGTGATCCAGGGCGCATAGGCAAGATCGCTGCCCATCAATCTCCAGCCGTGGGTCAGAATCTGGCCCATGAGCGGCTCACCCACCTGTCGCAGATCAACCAGGTCAATCGGGCGCCCCGTAGCCTCGGCCAGCGACGCGATGATGTCCATCTTTTCGTCAGCCGTCAGCCGATGGTTCGCTGCAACGGCAATATCCAAATCGCTGTCGGAGCGTTGCAGACCGGCCGCGACCGAACCGAACAGCAACGCCAGCTCAATCATCGGAAATTTCTCAATGACGCCGCGAACCTGTGCGCTCACTGCCAAAGAGGCAACTGGGACTTGGAACAGATCTGGTGTCGGAGCAGGCATCACCGCCAAAGTTTATCAGTGCCAGCGCCGGGGACGTCATCCCCGTCCGAATGGGGATCCATGGCCTCTTGCTGGATCAGGCCGGCGCGGCATTCGGCTCCGCGGCTGTCCTCCGCCCTGTGGGCTCCCCCTTGATGCCGCTGCGCCG
>CAMATS010000384.1 GCA_945861195.1 Rhodoferax sp. OV413 | reverse complement strand
GAACGGCTGCCCAGCATATACAGGCGGTCATAGTCACCGTCGCCATCGGTATCGCCAAACTTGCCGTTGGCATCCTTGGCCATCAGGGTCAAGCGCCCCAACTCTTGTGCGGTGTTAATCGCAGTCACGGTCGCTGCCGGGAACGCAGTAGCGTCAAGGCTGGCCACCAGGTCGGCAAAGCGCGCGGTCTCAGCAGAGGCGCCAGTCAAGAAGTCTTCACGGTCATCCCCTTCGTTAGCAGTCAGAAAATAGGTCTTGCCATTGAGGGTGACAGTGGCAATGCCGTCGGGCATATAAACACCAAACAGGTTGGGGTAGTTTTTAAGCTGCGCCGGCTGGGTCGGGCTGTTGTAGACAGTGCTTGTGGTGCCGGCATACCGGTCCGAAGCTGCGATCCGGTTCTTGGTCGCGTAGTCCTTGTAGCCCAGAGCAAAAATCTTGCTGATCTTGCCACTGGCCAGGTCGACCACGGCGACAGCATTGTTCTCCTGCAGGGTAACAAAAGCGGTTTTGCTGTCGGCTGAAATCGCCACATATTCAGGCTCAAGATCCTGCGCCACGGTGGCACCCGGGCGTCCGATCCGGACACCGGCGGGCAGCTCGCTGCGACGGCTTCCGCCCACGTTAAAGTCCGCAAACCCCAGCGTCGTAGCGGTATCGGCCGGCACACCGTTGGTGATCGGAATGATGGAGATGGTGCCGTCCGGGTCAATGCCATCCGTCATGAAGTCCTTGCTGAGCTCGCCCTCATTCGCCACCACCAGATACTTGCCATCTGGCGAGAAGGCCACGCCGTCCGGCAGGGAGCCGACGGTGACTTTCTTGAGGAAGGTGGCGGTGCCGGCCGAGTCCAGGCTGTAGAAAGCAATGACACCGGCGCTGGTTTTGGGCGAGGACTGCACCGCGATGGCCAGCAGATTGCCGCTGACATCCAGGCTCTGCACGCCGCCGGCGGTAAAGCCACCGCCGTTCACACTGGCCGCAACATTAACTCTGGGCGCCGCCGTCAAATTGGTGGCGGTGGTGCTATTGGCCAGCGCGGTAGTCGGCAGCGCGGAAATGTCGATCCGGGCGAACGAAGATGGCTCGGCAGTGGTATCAACCGTGACAAACAAGGATTTGCTGGCAGGGTGGAAGGCGACGATCTCGGCCACCAGCGACGCGGTGGTGACCGTGCCACCACTGCTGTAACGACCAACCAGGCTCATGCGTGGTAGGCCAGCATGGACCGCGAGTTGCTCTGTCATGTGTTGGCGGGCCGATGACTCTGATTTCAGGCTGGTTGTCCCGGACAGCAGGGCTGTGAGATCGTTATCGCTCGCCAACGCCCAGTTGGCAGGCGCCTTGGCACCTTTTGCAAGTTTATTATTGTCAAGTCGGATGCCGTTGCTGGGGTTGCCATCCGCGTCTGCGGATTGCAGCAAACGCGCAATGGCGACTGCGGCTGGGTCTTGGGCCCCGGTGCCACTGACCAAGTCCACGGGCGTGACCATGGCCGCGCCAGCAACCGGCGGAAACGCAATGTCACCTAAAGAGAAAGTGACGTTTGCGCCCGGTGTGTACAAGAAGCGCCCCGTAGCGTCTGTGGTCCCCGTTATGGAGCCCGAGGCGTAGCTCAACCCCTCGACGGGCGCATCAACAAAGATACCGGCGGTCAAGGGAGTTCCGCCGCCGCCGCAGGCCGAAAGAATGGCGACAGTGATCAGGGAAAGGGAGAGTGAGCGATTTTTCATGCGATGGTTACCAGATAGTGAAAATGACATTTCACTGTAATAAGCCAAGATGAAGAAAATATGACAAGCCATGACGCCTGGCAGTGGATAGACGCCAACAGCCGCGTTGGACCTGGCTCGGGCGGCTCAGCGCATCTGCGCGCCCTCCTGCGGATCGAGCCGTACAAACCACCACAGCGACAGCACATTGACCAGGCCGATGACGATGAACGCGGGCGAGAAGTCCCCGGCTTGCAGGTCTATGCCATTGCCGCCATGCCAAAAGGAGGCTGCTGCCAGTAAGGCGGCCCCCAGCACCACGCCAAAGCTCAGCGAAACCTGCTGGGCCATGGAAGACAGCGCGGTGGCATGGCTCATGCGGGGCGGGGGAATTTCCGAGAAGCCCAGGGTGCCCAGGCAGACCATGCACATCGAAGTGACCAGCCCGCCCAGCATCAGCACCACAAACAGCAGCAGGTGCGGCGTGGCCGGCGTGAACTGGCTGTAGCCCAGGTAAGACAGGCTGCTGAGTGCCGTGGCGCCAATGAGCAGCTTACGGAAACCAAAGCGCCGAATGGCCCGGGCCATCACCACCCGTGTACCCAGTGCGCCGACCGACGTGGCCACGGTCAGCGCGCCTGAGGCGAGCGGCGACAGGCCAAAGCCCAGTTGCAACATCAGCGGCAGCAAAAACGGCGCAGCGCCGATGGCAACGCGCAGGGGCAGGCCGCCAAACACCGATGCACGAAAGGTGCGGTGGCGCAGGATCGCCAGGTCAATCAGCGGCTGGGGCCGGTGACGGCTGTGGCGCGTGTACTGCCACAGCAGCATGGCGCCCATCAGGGCCGCCATCCAAGACATTGGCACGGGCACCATGGCCCGGCCTGCGGTTTCGAGCGCGCCCAGCAGCAAACTCAGACCCAGGGCCAGCAAGGCGAAACCGCCGAAATCAAACGGCACGGGGTCAACCGCCGGCGGGTCGTTACTGACAAATGCCAGCGTGAGTGCGATGGCCAGCAGCCCAAACGGGATGTTGACCAGGAAAATCCAGTGCCAACTGGCATAGGTGACGATGGCTCCGCCAAACAAGGGGCCGGCCATACGCCCGATGACCGCCGGCACGGTAAACCAGACCATGGCCTCGACCATACCCTCAGGCGGCACGGCGCGCAGCAGGATGAGGCGACCCACCGGCACCATCATGGCGCCACCCAGGCCCTGCAGGATGCGAAACAACACCAGTTCGGGCAGGCTGTCAGCCACGCCGCACAGGGCTGAGCCGAACGAAAAAAGCGCAATCGCCAGACAAAACACGCGCCGTGCGCCCAGCCG
>CAMATS010000383.1 GCA_945861195.1 Rhodoferax sp. OV413 | reverse complement strand
GTCAATGTCCAGAAAACCCACCCGCGCACCCTGCGCCACAAAGGTCTCGACCAGGCAGGCGCCTATGCCGGTGGCACCACCAGTGATCAAAACAGTGCGGTCGCGAAGGCTGGGGTAGTGGGCAAAGGTGGTCATGGGCTTAGGTTTTTGAGGGCTTTTAGGCTCGGGGCGGCGTGGAGTTTTAGCCTTATAAATAGCAGCAACATCAAACCCAGCCTTGGCGCCAGCGGCTGCTATCGCGCAGCTCGCGCCAGGCCATGCGAGTGATGGTTTTGGAATGTACCGCCTCCAGGTCCACCCACTCTACTGCCAGCGCTGGCGGCTCGGGCAGGATCACCTTGGCCACCAGAAAGTGCTTGTTGCGGCCAATGGGCACCACGGCAGTCCATTTGCTCAAAAGCAGTTTTTTGGGATTGACCGGGTTCATCGTTAAGGCCCATTTTGACATTGCCCCGGCACCGGCAACAGCATCCGGGTTTGAAGACAATAAGGGCCTCCCTTTGACTGCGAAAGACCCCACCATGGAAGACGACGAGCGTTGCTGCGGCACCGGTACCTGTTTGATCAATGCCGAAGGCCTCTGCTGGTGCGGCCAGCGGTGGGACGGCAACGTTATGTGCGCGCCCGCTGCCATGGGCGACGCGGCGCCCGCCTCGGCACAGGCGCCGGGCGCCGAACCGTCTGACCCGGCATGACGGTGCCTTTGGCGACCGCACCCCCAGCCTGGGCCAGATGGCTCGGCGCCGGCGGGTTAATCCCGTTTGCCGGGCTGGGGCTGGCGCTGTGGTGGCCCGGCTTGGGCCAGCAGGCTTTCAGCAGCCATGCGCTGGCCAGCTATGGCGCCACCATCGCCAGCTTTCTCGGCGCCATCCACTGGGGTCTGGCCATGCGCGACCACCCTGGCGCAGGAGCCGGGCCCTACCTGTGGGGCGTGATGCCCAGCCTGCTGGCCTGGCTGGCGCTGCTGTTGCCGCCAACTTGGGGCCTGCTGGCACTGGCCGTCTTGCTGGGGCTGTGCCTGTTGGTGGATGAGCGCCGCTACCCGCACTACCAACTGCAGGCCTGGCTGCCGCTACGCCGCCGCCTCACCCTGGTGGCCAGCCTGGCCTGTCTGGCCGGGGCGGCGGGTTTGCTGCGCTGAGCGGGGTTGCGTCTCGCCGGCTAGTGGACGGCCGTTACGGCCATGAGGCTGGCTCGGTTGCTGTCTGCTGCGGACCCATGACGGAAGTCCACTAAGTCAGATTGGAAGCCCAGTAGCGGACACCCAATTGTTTAGTTGAGTCGGTGACCAGGCCGACTTAAATACAACGGGTTCAGTCATTCATTACATCAGGCTACTGAGCGCATCCAGAGGACTTTGCAGTGCCCCCTGCTGCAAAATGCATCCAGCGCGTGCGGTACCTTCCTGCGGTACCATCTGTCCACGAAGCGCGCGCATCAGAAGACCATAGAGGCGCTGTTCGCCCACCCCACCAGCGCAAACATCGCTTGGAAGGACATCGAAGCGCTTCTGGTCGGACTCGGTGCAGAAGTCAGCGAGCGAGAAGGAAGCCGCGTCGCGATTGTTCTCTTCAATGAAGTCCGCGTCTTCCACAGACCGCACCCGGCACCGAAGACAGACAAAGGTGCCGTGGTCTCTGTGAAGAAGTGGCTCGAGCAACATGGAGTCAAGCCATGAACGTGATGACAGTAGGCGGATACAACGCGAAGATTGAGTACGACCCTGAAATCGACATCTTCAGGGGTGAGATTCTTGGTCTGACCGGCGGGGCAGATTTCTACGGCAAGACGCCGAAGGAACTGCGTACAGAGTTCAAGAGGTCCCTGAAGGTCTTCTTGGAGGTCTGCAAAGAGAAAGGCATCGAGCCTCGCAGCAACTACTCGGGTAAGTTCAACCTTCGGATTTCCCCTGAACTCCATGAGAGATTGGCTATAGCCGCACAAGCAGAAGGCAAGAGCATCAACACTTTGGCCCAAGAAGCACTCGAGCAGCGCGTCGCCGGCTGATGCCAACAATATTCAGCCAACGGCATGTGAAACTTTAACTTTGTCTAGTTCAAGAACAACCTTGTTGTTTTCAATGTAGCCTGGAATATTTCCGCTTTTCCAGCCTCCACCCTGGTTCCAGGTGGTGCCTATGACATTTTCAATCGGGTCATCCACCAAGCCGACCAGACCTACCTTTTCAAGTAGTTTAAAGATAGCTGCCTGTCGTATATCCACCGCACTGAATGACCGAGCGCAGCCTTGGTTGGGGGGTTAACCCTGGGTTTTGAAAACTGGAGTATTCTGTAAAATCTTAACAACAGGAAACGGAATACCCAATGAGACACGTGCACAAGATCGTTTGGATGTTGATGGTTCCCATGATGTTGTGGGCATCTGCTTTGCAGGCCAAGGATCTTCGAATTGGCTTGGCCTCTGAGCCCAGCTCAGCAGATCCGCATTTCCACAATCTCGGCCCCAACAACCAGCTGATGAAGACCATCTTCGATCCACTGGTGGATACCGACGATCAGCAGCGGATCTCTCCCAGACTGGCCACCTCTTGGCGAACAGTCACCCCAACGAGTTGGGAATTCAAGTTGAGGAAAGGCGTGAAGTTCTCCGATGGCTCTGCCTTCGATGCCTACGATGTCATTTACTCGGCCTGCCGCATCCCGTTGGTCAAGGATTCGCCCTCGCGTTTCACCACGTACACAAAGGCTGCGGTGCGTTTCGAGGTACCTGACCCGCACACCTTGGTCGTTCACACAAAGTCGCCGTATCCCTTGCTGCCTGTTGATTTTTCGACTTGGGGCGTCATTTCTGCCAAAGCCAATGGAGTGGACGGAAAGGCGATCAATTTCACCGCCGAAGGTTGCGGCGCCATCAAGTACCCTGAAAGCGCCGAATTCAACGATGGCAAGGCTGCCATTGGCACAGGCCCTTATCTGTTGGTGAGCTTTCGCCGTGGCGAGGGTATACGCCTGAAGCGCAACCCCGGCCATTGGGGTCCAGCACCTGCTGCCGAGACCGTAATCATGAAGGCGCTGACTGCGGACGGGCCAC
>CAMATS010000382.1 GCA_945861195.1 Rhodoferax sp. OV413 | reverse complement strand
GCGGCGCAAACATTGGAGGTGCGGTAAGGAATACCGTATTTGCGGCACAGTTGGCCGCCCGCCAGCACGGCCTTCATGTACTCGGGTGTGCCAAAGGCGGGCGCACCGGTCTTCATATCCACGTTGGACGTAAAGCCGCCATACACCACTGGTGCACCCGGACGCACCAGCTGGGTAAAGGCAATGCCAGCCAGGGCTTCGGCATTTTGCTGCGCCAGCGCGCCGGCAATGGTGACGGGCGCCATGGCGCCCGCCAGCGTGAACGGCGTCAAGATGATGATCTGGTTGCGTGCCGACATCTCGATGATGCCTTGCAGCATCGGTGTGTCGAGCCTCAGCGGCGAGGAGCTGTTGATCACCGAGAACAGCGAGGGCTCGCGGTCCATTTGCTCAGCGCTGATGCCGCGCGCAATGCGGGCAATCTCCAGGCCGTCGCGGTTGCGCTCCTTGCCCAGCGAGTAGGCATGAAAGGCCTTGTCGGTCAGCTTGGCGATGTCAGACAAGCAGTCCAGGTGCCGCACCGACGCATGCAGGTCCACTGGCTCTACGGGATAGCCGCCGGTGCAGTGCACCACGTCGTAGCGTTGCGCCAGCTTGATCATGTTGCGGAAATCTTGCTGGTTGCCGGCGCGCCGTCCCCCCTGCATATCTGAGCAGTTGGGCGGGCTTGCCACCTGGGCAAAGGCCAGGTTTTTGCCGCCAATGCGGATGTTGCGCTCAGGGTTGCGCGCGTGCAGGGTGAACTCTGAAGGGCAGGTCTTGATGGCCTGCAGAATCAGGTTGCGGTCAAAACGCACGCGCTCCGAGCCGGGGCGCACATCGGCGCCGGCTTTTTTAAGGATTTCGCGCGCCTCGACATGCATGAAATCCATGCCCATCTCTTCCAGAATCGTCAGCGACGCATCATGGATGGCTTCGAGTTCGTCATCGGACACCACCGGCGTGGCCGGAAAGCGGTGCTTGAGGTTGCGGTACTTGACAGTGGATGGGGCCACGCGAACGGTGCCGCTGCCGCGCCCCGCACGTCGTCTTGGTGCCGCTGTGGCTGGCGCTTCGTCGGTCATGCCGGGAGACTCCTCGAATTAAAACCAATCAGGCCGGCAGTATCAAGGAAACCGGTAGGGGCAAAAAGCCATATTTTCTAGGGCCTGGCATGAGTTTTTTTCATGCGGCTAAGCAGGTAGAGCACAATGCCCAGATTCATCAGGTTCCAGGCCACGCCATTCAAAAAAGCGGCATGGTAGGAGCCGGTGAGGTCAAACACCTTCCCCGACATCCAGCCGCCCAGGGCCATGCCCAGCATGGTCGACATGATGACCAGGCCCACCCGCATGCCGGTTTGCGCGGGTGCAAAGTTTTCCCGCACGATGATGGCATAAGACGGCACGATGCCACCCTGAAAAAGGCCGAACAGCGCGGAGACCAGGTACAAGGAGACGATGCCGTCAAACGGCAAAAACATCAGCAGGGCCAGGCCCTGCAGCACGGACCCGACCAACAGGGTGCGCAGTCCGCCGATGCGGTCGCACAGGGCCCCCGAGACAAGCCGGCTGACGATGCCGCAAGCCAACATCACCGAGAGCATTTCTGCGCCACGGGCTGCGCCAAAGCCCAGGTCGGTACAGTAGGCAACGATGTGCACTTGTGGCATGGCCATCGCCATGCAACAGCCGATACCCGCCGCGCACAACAGCAGCGTGGCCCGGTTGGGATGCAGGCCAAAGGGCAGGGTGTTGGTGCCCGCTCCGTCTTGTGCCACCGCCAACGGCTGCTGCTGTGGTGCCCGGCGCCGCATCAGCGGTGCCAGCAACAGCATGCTGGCGCAGCAAAACAGGCCCACGCCGATATAGGTTGTGCGCCAGCCAGTGCTTGCCACAAAGTGCTGGATGATGGGCGGCCAGATGGCCCCCGCGAGGTAGTTGCCACTGGCGCACACCGCCACGGCGATGCCACGCCGGCGGGCAAACCACATCGCGGTATCGGCCATCAGCGGTGCAAAGGTGACAGAGCTGCCCAGAAAACCGATCAGCAGTCCATGGGCCAGTGCAAAGCCGGCAATACCACCAGACATGCCAGCCAACACAAAGCCCAGACCGGTGGCGCAGCCTGAGCCCAGCAGCAGGGGCAACAAGCCAAAGCGGTCGGCCAAGCGGCCCATCAGGACACCGCCCAGGCCAAAACCGATCATCATGGCGGTGTAGGGCAAGGCGGCTTCGGCCCGGCCGATGCCAAAGTCGGCCTGCACCACCGGCAGCACCACCGGGATCACCCACATGCCGCCATTGCCGATCGTCATCAGCAGCAGCGAAATCAACAGGCGAAACCAAGCGTAGGGCGAATCAACGTCGTCATGGTTCGACGAGGTGGCGGCAGCGGCCTTGTTCGTGGCAGGGGTTATTTCAGGCACGCCCGATTATGGTGCGCCCGGGGAATTGGCTCCGAATCCCTCTGCGCTGTGTCGCGCAGGGCCATTTTTGAAACCAGTCCGGCAAGCTTGCCGCCAAGTCCCAAGGGCCAAACCAGGCGGCCCAGGCAGCACCGATAGCGGTTTGGGCTGCTGCTAACATGAACTCACTTAACCAGCAGTGCGGAGCCGCTATGACAAAAGCCTACATCGTCGGGCAACTGACTATCACCAATGCCGAGGGCTACGCCAAATACGCGGCCGTGGTGCCCGGCACTGTCCAAGCCCATGGCGGCAAGTACCTGGTCCGCGGGGGCCAGGTCATTCAGCTTGAGGGCCTGAGCCAAGGCGACCGGCGGGTTGTGATTGAGTTCCCAAGCCGCCAGGCCGCCGAAGTTTGGTATCAAAGCCCCGAATACCAGGCCATACTGCCCCACCGCCAAGCCAACTCGGTCGGGCATATCGCGTTGGTTGACGGGCTTGCCCTGGGATAGGCACAGGGGCGCCGGAGTTTAAAAGGCTTGAATTTGTCCAGCAAAAAAGTCTGTTTGGTGGTGGGCGCGGGCGATGCCACCGGCGGTGCCGTGGCCCGGCGCTTTGCGCGTGAGGGCTATGTGATTTGCGCTACGCGACGCAGCCAAGACAAGCTCGAACCCCTGC
>CAMATS010000381.1 GCA_945861195.1 Rhodoferax sp. OV413 | reverse complement strand
CGTCTTGATCCAAAACCGCCGGTCGCTGCCGCCGGCTTCAAGCAGCAACACCCGCTTGGATCCATCGGCGCTGAGGCGTTCGGCCAGCACACAGCCGGCCGAGCCGGCGCCGACGATGATGACATCAAACTCCAGCATGCCAGTCCTTCAGATAGTTGGCTCTCGGTCCCGAGGCGCCGGACTTGAACCCCGGGGTGTCGCAGGCCTGAAGGCCAGCGGCTTGTTTTGCGTGTGTCATGGGTTTGGGCCCTCGGGTCGTGGTATTTCGCCTGGGGCCCGGCCAGCCCCGTGTAAGATGAATTGAAAACAGCCAGTCGCCAAATTTTTCTCCCGAGCAATATGAGTACAAGCACAAACCACTGGGCGCCAAGCCAAGCCACCGACAGCCACGCCGAACAACGCGTGTTGATCACTGCGGCGGCCAACGGCATCGGACTGACCACGGCCCAGAATTTTATGAGCGCCGGCGCCCGGGTCTACATCTGCGACATTGATGCGCCGGCCCTGGCCAACACCCTGGCACTGCACCCGGGGCTCGCCGGCATGGTGTGCGATGTGGCAAACGAAAACCAAGTCAAAGCGCTGTTTGCCGCCGCGCTTGAGCATTTGGGCGGGCTCGATATTCTGGTCAACAACGCCGGCGTTTCGGGCCCTACCGCCTTGCTCGAAGACATGAGTTTCGCCGAGTGGCAGCGCTGTCTGGCGGTCAATTTGGACAGCTGTTTTTTGTGCGCTCGTGCGGCTGCGCCGATTCTGCGCCGACAGGGCGGTGGCTCGATCATCAACATGTCGTCTACTGCCGGGCAGTACGGCTTTGCCCGTCGCGCGCCCTATGCTGCCGCCAAGTGGGCGATTCGCGGCCTCACCCGCACCCTGGCGCAGGAACTCGGAGCGTCGCGAATCCGGGTGAACTGCATCTGCCCGGGCTCGGTCACAGGCGAGCGCATCGAGCGGGTGATTGCCGCCGAGGCCGAAAAAACTGGTGAGGCCGACGCTGTGGTGCGTTCGCGCATGACCGTGGGCATGTCGCTGGGCAGCTTTATATCGCCACAAGACATTGCCAACACCATTCTTTTTTTGACCTCGCCCGCTGGCGCCCGTATTTCGGGGCAGGACATCACGGTAGACGGCCATACCGAAACACTTTAGGGGCAAGCAGGCCAGCGAGCTCAAATGAAAGGCAGGGCGCTCAGGGTACCAGTGACAGACTTGCCGGCCAGCTGAACCTCAACCAAATCACCCACAGCACAGGCCGAGGCCACCAGGCCAAAGCCAATGTTGCGTTTGAGCCGCCAGGACCAGACGCAGTTGGTCAGGTCGCCCACCCGTTGGCCCTGGTGGTAAATCGGGTGCCAATGAAAGCCCAGCTCGACAGGCTGATCGCCATCCAGCAGCACCCCGAGTTGCTGGCGTTGCACGCCCTCTTTTTTGATGCGGCGCAAGGCCTGTATGCCGACCACATCGTCTGCCACGTCAAGGTCGACATACTTGCCCATGCGCACCTCAAAAGGGTTGGTGTTGCCATCGGTATCGCCACCGTAAGACACCAAACCGCTTTCAACGCGCTCGCAAAAACTTGGGTTTCCCGGACCAATGTCCCAGGGCTTGCCCGCTTCTCGCACCAGGTTCCACAGCCGGCTGCCCTGAGCGCCGTCCATTAGGTAGATCTCAAAGCCGCCCTGCTTGGACCAACCCGAGCGGGCCAACACTACCGGGATGCCTTCGATCTCGGTGCGCTTGAACCAGAAGTATTTGAGCGCGCGCACCCAATCACCAAATATCGAGGCGACCACGTCCTCGGCCTTGGGGCCCTGCACGGCCATAGGCGAGACATCTGGCTCGCTCACATTCACCCGCAGGCCGCGCTCAGCAGCAATGGCACGGGCCCAAAACCAGATGTTCGAATCAGCAATGGACAACCAGTAGCGGTCGTCGTCAAGCTTGAGCACAATCGGGTCGTTAATCAGCACACCGGCATGGTTGCACAGGGGCACGTATTTGCCCTGGCCAACCTTGCAACCCGCGAGCTGGCGTGGGCACAAAATCTGCACCAGGCGATGGGCATCAGGCCCGTCAATCTGCACCTGTCGCTCAACCGCCACGTCCCACTGCGAGACACCATGGATGAGACGCCAATACTCGGCCTCGGGCTGGCCAAAGCTGGTCGGCATGAGCATGTTGTTGTAGGTGGTGAAGGCCACCACGCCCTCGGCCAAAGTGGCCTCGTAAAAGGCAGAAGGCCGCAAGCGGGCAGAAGGGGTGATTCCAAACATCGTTTAGTTTAAGCCAAGGGTCTGACGGCTACGCGGTAGGCGGTGTGACGCACCTGCTGCCGCAAACCCTGGGCCACCAACGCACCATGGAGCTGATTGTGCTGGGCGAACGCCACGGTGCGCAAGCGCTCAAAGACCTGGGCTTAGTGAACAGAGTCGTGCCCTTGCCCGACATGCTGCCCACCGCGCTGACGCTGGCCGCACAAGTGGCCAGCCGCTCGGCGGGGGCCACCAGCCGCCTCAAGCGACTGCTGACCAGCCAGCTGCAGACCCAGTTGGCCGGGGCGCTGGAGCTGGAACGCAAGAAAGCGTCTCAGGCCCGCTGTGGCGCCAAGGTCTTGGCATAGAGCGAGGCCCCAGCCAAGTCCTTCAGGGTGACGGTCATGGCTTGGGTCTTGGCGTCGATGTCGACCTGGCCGAAGAACTGCATGCCGTTGGTCGGTGGGGCGTTCACTTCGGTCGGGGCCTTCTGGTACATCACCTGCATGCCGAAGGTGGCGTCGGTTTTGTTGGGGCCAAAGCCGCCGGCATTGAGCGGGCCGGAGACAAACTCCCAAAAAGGTGAGAAGTCAGCAAACTTAGCTTGGGCCGGGTCAAAGTAATGGGCGGCGGTGTAGTGCACATCGGCCGTCAGCCACACCACATTCTTGATGCCGGCACGCTTGATCTCACGCAACAGTCGGGCAATTTCCAGCTCTCGCCCCAGCGGGGCACCATCATCGCCGTTAGCCGAACCTTCCCAGCGGTCACGGCCCTGCGCGTCCTTGCCATCGCCCACGTGCAGGCTGAGCGG
>CAMATS010000380.1 GCA_945861195.1 Rhodoferax sp. OV413 | reverse complement strand
GGCTGGGACCCGGCCAGCTTCGCCCTGTCGCAGGGACAAATCGAGGCGGCAGTGGGCCAGCTCTCAGCGCGCGACATTGAAGACATCCGGTTTGCGCAAACCCAGATCCGCAATTTTGCGCAGATTCAGCGCGACAGCATGCGCGATGTCGAGGTGCAAACCCTGCCCGGCGTGGTCCTGGGGCATCGGCATATTCCGGTCAATGCCGCTGGCTGCTACGTGCCTGGGGGCAAGTACCCCTTGATTGCATCGGCGCACATGAGCGTTTTGACCGCCAAGGTGGCCGGTGTGCCGCGCGTGGTGGCTACAGCGCCGCCCTACCAGGGCGCGCCGCACCCGGCCATCGTGGCGGCCATGCACTTCGCCGGGGCTGACCAGATTCTGGTGCTGGGCGGTGTGCAGGCGGTGGCCGCCATGGCCATTGGCACTGAGTCGGTGGCGGCGGTGGATATGCTGGTGGGCCCGGGCAATATGTTCGTGGCCGAGGCCAAGCGACAGTTGTACGGCCGGGTTGGCATCGACCTGTTTGCCGGCCCGACCGAGACGCTGATCATTGCCGACGAATCGGTCGATGGCGAAATGTGCGCGGTGGACCTGCTGGGGCAGGCCGAGCACGGGCCCACCTCGCCCGCAGTGCTGCTGACCACCTCTGAAAAACTGGCACGCGACACCATGGCAGAGGTGGAGCGGCAACTCAAGATATTGCCCACCGCAGGCATTGCCAGCAAGGCCTGGGAGGTCTATGGCGAGGTGATTGTTTGTGATACCGACGCCGAGATGCTGGCCAAGGCCGACGAGCTGGCCTCTGAGCATGTGCAGGTGATGACCCGTGACCCGGATTACTTCTTGAATGGCATGACCAACTATGGCGCGCTGTTTTTGGGGCCGCGCACCAACGTGAGCTTTGGCGACAAGGTGATTGGCACCAACCACACCCTGCCCACCAACAAAAACGCCCGTTACACCGGCGGCCTGTGGGTCGGTAAGTTTCTGAAAACCTGCACCTACCAGCGGGTGCTGACCGATGCGGCCAGTGCCAGCATAGGCGAGGTTTGCTCACGCCTGTGCCACATGGAAAACTTTGCTGGCCACGGCGAGCAGGCCAACCTGCGGGTGCGCCGCTATGGCCAGCGCGCCGAGGTGCCCTGGTACCAGCCGGTGCCGGCGCTGGACGGACCAGCATGAAAGGGGCCCGCCCCGAACAGGCGGCGCTCACGCGCGACAACGACCTGTCCCAGACCGAGGCCACCCGCCGGGTGGTGGAGGGCATGGTGGATGGCCTGAATGACCACACCATCGACGGCATTGAGGCGTTTTTTGCCAAAGACTTTCGCTGGATGGGCAATGCCGGTTGCGGCACCAAGCTGGGCGTCAAGGCGTTTCAGGACAACTGGCAGCGACCTTTCCAGGCGGCGTTTTCTGACAAGGTGTGCATTGACGAGGCCCGGGTCGTGCAGGGCGAGTGGATGGCCGCCTTTGGGCGCCAAGAGGCCACACACACCGGCAGCTTCATGGGCATTGCGCCCACGGGCAAACGCATCGAGATCCGCTACATGGATTTCTGGAAGGTGCAGGACGGCAAGATTGTGGACAACTGGGTGTCGGTGGATTTTGCGCACGTGATGCAGCAGCTCGGCGTCGACCCGTTCCAGGGCGAGGGCTGGGAGGCCTTTGACCGTGGCGAGCGCGCGCCGCCGCGCCTGCAGCCTGCAGCATGAGCCGTCCCGGCGCAGGCCCTGTGGCCCTGACCCCCTCGTTCCGACTGGATGGCCGGCGCGCCCTGGTGGCGGGTGCCGGCCGTGGCATTGGTCTGGCGGCAGCCCAGGCCCTGGCCCAGGCCGGCGCCGAGGTGACGCTGGCTTCGCGCACCGTCTCAGAACTCGAGCAGGCGGCAGCGGCCATTGGGCAGGCCGGTGGGCGGGCCCAGGTGCTGGCACTCGATGTCACCGATGCGCTGGCGGTGCAGCGGGAAATCGCGGCCAGGGGGCCGTTTCAAATTCTGGTCAACAGCGCTGGCACCAACCGCCCAAAGCTGCTGGCCGACACCACCGCGGAGGACATCGATGCGGTGCTGGCGGTGAATATCAAGGCGGCATTTTTTCTGTCGCGCGAGGTCGCGCGCGGCCTCAGTGCGCTTGGGCAGGCCGGCTCCATCATTCATGTTTCCTCTCAAATGGGGCATGTGGGCGGCCCCAAACGCACGCTGTATTGCGCCAGCAAGCATGCGCTAGAGGGTCTGTGCAAGGCATTGGCCTGGGAGCTCGGCGGGCAAAACATCCGGGTCAACACCCTGTGCCCGACCTTCATAGAGACCGAGCTGACCCGGCCTATGCTCGAAGACGCGCAATTCCGGGCTTTTGTCGAATCCCGCATTGCCCTGGGCCGTTTGGGCCAAGTCGAAGACATCATGGGTGCGGTGGTGTTCCTGGCCAGCGATGCCTCGGCCATGGTGACTGGCAGCGCGCTGATGGTTGACGGCGGCTGGACGGCGCAATGAAGACACAGGCCACCTCGCTCGACGTGGCACGCCTGGCCGGCGTGTCGCAGTCGGCGGTGAGCCGCTGCTTTACGGCGGGGGCCAGTGTGTCAGACGCCATGCGCAACAAGGTGCAGGAGGCCGCGCGCAAGCTGGGCTACCAGCCCAACGCCCATGCCCGCAGTTTGATCACGGGGCGCTCGCGCATCATCGGCCTGGTGCTGTCCCACATCGAAAACCTGTTTTACCCGGCGGTGCTCGAACAACTGGCACAGCGGCTGCAACAGGATGGCTACCACCTGCTGATCTTTATCAGCGATGGGCATAACGCCGATGACTTGGTGGGCGAGATTTTGCAGTACAAGGTGGATGGCATTGTGCTGGGCGCCACCACCCTGTCCTCGGCGCTGGCGCAGCGCTGTGCCGATGCCAGCATTCCGGTGGTGCTGTTCAACCGCATCATGGCCGAGGGCAGTGCCGGCTCGGTGAGCTCGGTACGTTCTGACAACGTGGGCGGGGGGCGTGAGATTGCCCGCTTTCTGGTGGCTGGCGGCCACCGGCGCATTGCCTACCTGGCCGGGCGGGAGGATTCATCGACCAACCTGGAGCGGGAGCGGG
>CAMATS010000379.1 GCA_945861195.1 Rhodoferax sp. OV413 | reverse complement strand
GACGGCGACGGCATGCTGCATGCGGTGCGCTTCGCCAACGGCAAAGCCCAGTACCAAAACCGCTGGGTCATGACCGACAGCCTGCAAGAAGAAATTGGTGCGGGCGCCGCGCTGTGGCAGGGCATCAAGGACCCGCCACGCAAGGACCGGCCCGATATGCCGGTCAAAAACACATCGAATACCGATGTGAAGTATTACGCCGGCCACCTGGTGTCCATGTGGTACCTGGGCGGCTCGGTCTACCAGTGCCGCCCAAACGACCTGTCCACCGTCGGCCGGCTGCCGGTGGACCCACGCCTGGTGGGCCTGCCGATCTCAGCCCATTCCAAGGTCGATGAGCGCACCGGCGAGTTCCTGTTTTTTGCCTATGGCAAGCAAGCGCCCTACATGCATTACGGCGTGATGGACCGCATGGGTCAGCTCAAGACCTTCATGCCGGTGCAGTTGCCCGGGCCGCGCCTGCCACACGACATGGCGATCACGCCCAACTACACCATCTTGCACGACCTGCCGCTGTTTTACGACATGGACGCTTTTGCCGCCGGCCGGCACAAGCTCAAGTTTCACCACACCCTGCCCTCGCGCTTTGGCGTGGTGCCGCGGCACGGCACGCCGGACCAGATCCGCTGGTTTGAGGCCAACCCGACCTATATGTACCACGCGTCCAACGCCTGGGAAGAAGACGACGGCCAAGGCGGCACCGAGATCGTGATGACCGGTACTCCATTTAGGCTGCCCACCGACATGCGCGGCCAGGTCGACGTGGAGCGCTTCCCCAAAATGCTGGCCAATCTGGAGCATGACTTCATGTTCTTTGAGTGGCGCTTCAACCTACGCACCGGCCAGACCAAGGAGCGGGTCATAGACGACATCATCAACCAGGAGTTCCCGGTGATCAACTCCTGGATGCAGGGCCACAAGACGCGTTACTCCTGGAACGTTCTGATGGGCCGCAGCAACCGCGCCGAAGACCCGCGTTTCTGTGGCTTCGCCCGCTATGACCTTGAAAAAGACAGCTGCACGACCTACCACGCCGGCGTGCACAAGTGGTTCAGCGAAGCCCCGTTCGCCCCCAAGGACAACTGGCAAGCCGAAGACGACGGTTATTTGGTCGGCTTCATGTGGGACGACCTGAGCAAGAGCTCCTGGGTCACCATCTTTGACGCACACGACATTGCCCAGGGCCCGGTCTGCCGCATCCGCCTGCCGCAACGCGTGCCCAACGGCTTTCATGCCACCTGGGTCAGCGGCGAACGCCTGGCGCGCGGCTACTGAGATGGTGCTGGTCAAGCCGGAGACCATCGCCGAGTACACCGAGAAAGGCTGGTGGGGCCAGCAAACCCTGTGGGATGTGTTTGTGCAGCAGGTCAGCGCGCGCGGCGATGCCGAAGCCGTGGTCGACGCCTGCAACCGCAGTGACTTTGCCCACGGCGCCCCGCGCCGCCTGAGTTGGCGAGAGCTGGCGCAGGAGACTGACCGCTTTTGCCTTCTGCTGCTGCGCCATGGCCTAGGTCGCGATGACATCGTGGTGGTACACCTGCCCAACGGCGTGGAGCAGTACCTGGTGTACCTGGCCTGTGCCCGGCTTGGCGTGGTCGTGACGCCGGTACCCGTGCAGTACCGTGAACATGAGCTGGCACATATTTTGTCGCTTACCGCAGCGAAGGCGGCCATCACTTTCACCCAGATCGGCCGGGCCGGCCATGCCCACCTGGCAGCCGACATGTACCGCCAGCTCAGCGCTGCCCACCCAAGCATGCGCACGGTCCTGGCTTGGGGCTCCGACCTGCCAGCCGGGGTGGCCGGCATTGAGTCGACCTGGCCCGATACGTTGACGACTGAACACCAGGCCCAGCTGGTCCAGGCGGAACAGGACGCCGCCGTCACCGCCAATGATGTGTTCAGCATTTGCTGGACATCGGGCACTGAAGCCGCCCCAAAAGGCGTGCCGCGCAGCCACAACGAGTGGCTGATTGTGCCGCCCAGCATCATCGAGGCAGGCCAACTTGAGCCTGGCGCGCGCCTGCTCAACCCATTTCCCTTGGTCAACATGTCTGGCCTCTCGAGCGCTCTGGTCACCTGGCTGGTGCTGGGCGGCACGGTGGTGCAACACCATCCCTTCAGCCTGCCGGTGTTTTTACAGCAATTGCGCGAGGAGCGCATCGACTACACGGTAGCCGCACCCGCTATTTTGAACATGCTGCTGCAAGAAGAGCGCCTGCTGGACGGCATTGATTTTCAGCGGCTAAAACGCATCGGATCAGGCTCGGCGCCACTTTCAGAATGGATGGTGCGTGGCTTTGCCGAGCGGCATGGGGTGCAAATCGTCAACTACTTCGGCTCCAATGAGGGCGCTGCGCTGTCCGGCAGCGACATTGATATACCCGACCCAGCCCTGCGCGCGCAGTACTTTCCGCGCGCCGGCGTGCCCGGCTTTAACTGGCGTGTCTCCACCGCCCGAAAAATTCAGACCCGCCTGGTTGACCTCGACAGTGGGGCCGACATCACCCGAACCGGCCAGCCCGGCGAACTGCGCTTCAAGGGACCCACCGTGTTCAGCGGCTACTTCAATGCGCCAGACATGTCGACCCGCGCATTCGACGAACAGGGCTTCTACCGCACCGGTGACCTGTTCGAGATTGCTGGTGACCGACGCCAGTACTACCGCTATGTGGGAAGGTCGAAGGACCTGGTGATGCGTGGTGGCATGAACATCTCCAGCGAGGAGATCGAAGGCCTGCTGGCGGCGTGCCCCGGCGTTCAGGAGGTGGCGGTGGTGGGCGTGCCAGACCGGATACTGGGTGAGAAGCTGTGCGCCTGTGTGGTCAGTGCGCCCGGGCAGACTGTGTCGCTGGGTGATCTGGTGGAGTTCCTGCGCAGCCAACAGCGCGTGGCAGCCTACAAGTTGCCCGAATACGTCCTGCGGGTTGATGCGCTGCCGCGCAATCCGGTGGGGAAAATTCTCAAGCGCGAGCTGCGTGAACAGGCCCGCACGCTGGCCCCGGAGGCCGCATGAAGCCCGTGCTGCTGCTGATTCCCGGCATGCTCAACACCGGAGCGATCTGGGATGCGGTGCGGGCCGACCTGGAGTCGACACTGGATGT
>CAMATS010000378.1 GCA_945861195.1 Rhodoferax sp. OV413 | reverse complement strand
AGCATGCTGGAAGAGAATTTCATCACCTCGATGATCAAGTCAGACGGTAATTTGGGCGCTTTTTTCGCGCGTCCGATTGCTGCCGTGCTGGCCAGCCTCACGATTCTGATTTGGCTCACGCCGCCCCTGCTGGCCCTGCTGCGCAAAATTAGAGCAAGCGCTACGGCGGCTCCCTAAAGCCCGCGCACCCTGGCTGGCCAGCGCTTGTCTAAAAAGGTGTGCCGGACACCCTTCTCGATCAAAAGATTGGCTTAGGCCAGGGCTTTGTGTGCGCCATCGCACAGTGGCTTGTTGCCACTTTGCTTGCAGCCGCAAAAATAAACCGTCTTGCTGTCTGTGGCTTCGTACTTTACCGGCGTAAAGCCCGAGCCCTTGTGCGAACCGTCGCAAAACGGCTGGGACTTGCTTTGGCCGCATGAGCACCAGTAATAGCTTTTGCCAGCTTCAACCGCTGTGGCGTAGGGAGATTTCTGGGGTATGAGAGCGTCCATGATGGGTTCCATTGTGGGTTGGTGGGAACTGTGCTGGGATCAGGCCAGCGCCGTGGGGATGGCAATGCCGAGCTGAGCCGCCCAGATACCCAAGACCGGCATGATAGCGGGGTGCAGAGCCAGGCCCTGCTGCTTGGCTTGCGCGGACAGCGCCAAGCCGTTTTCGCCAGGGGTCCTCACGGGCGTGCCTGGCTGCGCCGGGCGGGAGGCCCGGCACTGCGCCGCCACAGCGCTGGTTTGGTGCTTAAAGCTCTCCAGGCCGGCAAAGGCCCGCGGGTCGATCACTTGCAGGTAGACGGTCGCGCCCCAGCCCTCGCGCGGGTCAGCCCGGCCGTGGCCCGCAAGCCCGCCGGTGAGCGACTCCACCAACAAAGACAGGCCGTAGCCTTTGTGGCCTGAATCCTTGCCGCCCAGGGGCAGTATGGTGCCCGGCGGTTGTGTGAACAGCACTCCGGGGTCATCGCTGGCAACCCCATGCCGGTCCATCACCCACTGGGCGGGCAAGTTTTTACCCTCTTTGTGTAGCCGGCTGGTCAGGCCGTTGGTGGTGGCCGCAGTAGAGACATCGAGCAACACAGGCGCGCCATTGGTGGGTATGCCTGCGGCCAGGGGATTGGGCGTAAACACCGGGTCAAGCCCGCCAAAAGGCGCCACGCTGGCAGTATTGGGATCGGAGCAGGCCAGCACCAACATCAAGCCCTGGTCTGTCACCCGCTTCAAATAGGCCGCCAAGCAGGCGATGTGGTGGCTGCGCCGTATCACCACCGTGCAGGTGCCAAGGCTGGCAGCCCGCTGGATTGCGAGTTCAATCGCCTTGAGCACCAGCCATGGGCCTGGCAGGCGGCAGCCATCCCAGGTGACTGCAGCAGGCGCATCGGCCAGCAGAACCGGCTCGCCAACTTGGCGCATGCTGCCCCCGGCCAGTTCGGACAAATAGGGCCCCAGCAGCGCCAGGCCATGCGTGCTGTGCCCAAGCAAATCGCCCTCGACCAAAATCTCGGCCACCGCCTGAGCTTTCTCAGCGTCCAGGCCAGCCGCATGTAACAAGGCCTGGGCATAGTCAAGCAGCTCTTGGCAGGCGTAGCGTGTTGTCAGCATAAGAAAACCTCGTGGGGCGGGCAGTTGGGCAGGTGGCAATCGGTCGGGATCGGTAAGCTTCGGCCAGGGTGCCCAAGTATCGTACTTGGTGCCGTAACTGCTGTCGTAGCCGCTGTCGTACTCGGCTGCACTCGGTCGCACTGGGTTCGGCCTGCGCGATACTTACAGCCTATGCGCCGAGTCTCTTGACCACGGGCAGCTACAGACAAACACCTTGACAGCCACCCCTCCCACATCTGTGCGGCCAGTCCATCGGCGCGCCCGAGCAAGCAAACAAGGCCCTAGTTGCGCGACAAGCTGAACTTGGTGCGTGCCAATCTGTTGTGCATGTTGTCCATGCTGGTGTGGGCGCTTGCCCTGCCTGCGGCAGACTTGCTGATTGCAAGTGTGCCGCCGCTGCCCTTGACAGCGGCGCGCATGGCTCTGGCCAGCGCCTGCTTGCTGCCTTTATGGTGGTGGCTCGAAGGTGGCGCGGCCCTGCGCAACGCGCCCTGGGGCAGGGCTATTTTGATCGGTGGCAGCACCATTGGCGGCGGGGCTTTTATGCTGGTTGTCGGCCAGGGCATGACCAATGCCGTGACCGTGGCTCTGGTCTCGGCAAGCATGCCGCTAATCGCCATTGCAATTGAGGTGGTGCTCGACGCTCGCAGGCTTACCGCCGCGCTGGTGGTGGGCGTTTTGCTTAGCCTGGGCGGCGGCGCCATGGCAATGAGCACAGGGGCGGGCGGGGTCGGCCTGGGCCTGGGTGCTTTGCTGTGCTTTTTGGCGGTGCTGCTGTTCACGCTGGGCTCCCGGGCCACCGTCACGGCCTTTGCGCTGCTCACGCCACTGGGGCGAACCACGGTCACGCTCACCGGGGCCGCCTTGACCACCTGTGCCGCGGCCGGGCTCAATGCCCTGTGGGGCGGGGCGGCACCACAATGGGCATTGTTGGGGTTGAACGAACTTGCCGCACTGGCCTTGTTTTCTATTGGCGGGCTGGCCATCAGCCAGATGCTGTGGATCATGTCGGTAGGCAGCCTCGGCATCGCGCTGTCGTCGCTGCACATCAACGCGACCCCGTTTTATGTGATGGGAACCCTGTTTGCCTTGGGCGGAGCCTGGAACTGGACCCAAGCCTGGGCGGCGGCTGTGGTTGCACTGGGCGTGCTGGTGGCTCAGGGCATCGTACGGCTTGGGCCTGCTGGGACAGGCTCTGCGCAAGCGCCCTGATTCTTAAGCGCCAATGCGGCCTGGTACAGGGTGTTGCGCGGCGCGCCACTGATCTCGGCGGCCAGGCGGGCGGCGGTTTTAGGGGCAGCTCAGCCAGCAACCGGCGCGGTAGCCACTGCTGCGATGCGGAATTGTCAGGCACAGCCACCGGGTGGAGAGCGATGGCAAATTCGCCGGGGCAGCGGTTCCGAGTTGAATGGACTCTCCCCCTTCATCGGGGAACTGTTTGAATCGGCAATAGCGCAACTGTCAATTGAGACAACTCAGCTTGGGAAAGATTCAATATCACTCTGCGAAGCATGCTCAAG
>CAMATS010000377.1 GCA_945861195.1 Rhodoferax sp. OV413 | reverse complement strand
GGGTGCATGCCGTGGGTGGGCGCCTGTGTGTCGATGCCGTGGCCTATGCACCGCACCGGCTGGTCGATGTGCAGGCCAGCGGCGCTGATCTGTATGTCTTCAGTTTTTACAAGGTGTTCGGCCCGCACTATGCGGTGCTGTGGGGCCGCCGCGAGCTGTTACTGGCCCTGCCCAGCCTGAACCACTATTTCATCGGGCCCGAGGTGTTGCCCTACAAACTGCAGCCGGGCAACGTGAACTACGAGCTGTCTTATGGGTGCATCGGCATCAGCGACTACCTGCAGGCGGTGGGCGCCAGCCTGGGCTGCAGCGGCTCGGCGCGAGCGCAGATGCAGGCCGCTTTTGACGCCTTCGAGCAGCATGAGGACCGCTTGGCCGAGCAACTGCTGGGCTACCTGCGCGGCAAGGCCGGCGTGCGCATCATCGGCCTGGACAGCGCCGCCACAGGTGGCCGGGTGCCCACAGTGAGCTTCACCGTGGCCGGCTTGATGCCGGAGACCGTGGTGCGCCACTTGGACCGCTTCAACATCGGCATCCGCTTTGGCGATTTTTATGCCAAGCGCCTGGTCGAGGCGCTCGGCTTGCAGGCCCAGGGCGGCGTGGTGCGGGTGTCGATGGCGCACTACAACACGGCAGGCGAAATTGGGCGGCTGATCGAGCATCTCGATGAAGTCATGCCCTGAGCGCTGCGCCCATCAGATATTTTTGCCCTTCAACCGGAAACCCCCATGAGCACACCTGCGAACCCCATCCTGATCCGCAATGGCCGGGTTATCACCGCCACCGATGACTATGTGGCCGATGTGCTGCTCAAAGACGGTATCGTCCACACCATCGGTCATCAGATTCAGGTCGGGCCCGACGTGGTGGTTATCGATGCCAGCGGCCTGTATGTGCTGCCCGGCGGGGTGGACACCCATGTGCACCTGGAAAACGTGATCGGCCCCACCATCACCTGCGACACCTTTGCCAGCGGCACCCGGGCCGCCGCCTTTGGCGGCACCACCACGGTGGTCGACTTTGCCCTGCAAACCGAGACCGACTCGCCCCTGGGCGCCATCGCCCGGGCCCAGGCCAGCGCCGACGCCCAGGTGGCGGTGGACTACAGCCTGCACGTGATCGTGACCCGGGTCGATGACCAAGTGCTCAAAGACGTGCGACACGCCATGCGCCACGAGGGCGTGACCAGCTTCAAAATGTTCATGGCCTACCCCGGCGTGATGATGGCCGATGACGCCGCCATCTTCCGCATGCTGCGCCAGGTGGGGGCCGAGGGCGGCATGGTGGCGCTGCATGCCGAAAACGGCACTGTGATCGACCTGCTGATCAAGGAGGCGTTGGAGGCCGGCCACACCTCGCCGCGCTACCACGCGATGACGCGCCCGGCCATCATGGAGGGCGAAGCCACCCACCGCGGCATTCGGCTGGCCGAGCTGGCGCAGGCGCCGATTTACTTTGTGCATGTGTCAAGCAACCAGGCGCTCAAGCACATCGTGGCCGCGCGCGCCGAGGGCATCCCGGTGTTTGCTGAAACCTGCCCGCACTACCTGCTGTTTGACGACTCTGTCTACAACAGCGACAGCCTGGAGATCGCCAAATACGTGATGACCCCGCCGCTGCGCAGCACCGACGACCAAAAACACCTGTGGCGCGCCCTGCGCTATGACGATCTGCAGGTGATCGCCACCGACCACTGCCCGTTTTGCATGAAGGAGGGCCACCTGGGCTACCGGCTGCAGAAGATGCGCGGCAAAGACGATTTCTCGCTGATCCCCAATGGTGCGCCCGGCATTGAGACCCGCTTGGTGAGCCTGTTTGACATCGGCGTGATGCAGGGCCGGCTCTCGCTCAACCGCTTTGTCGAGCTGACCGCTACCACACCGGCCAAGCTGTTTGGGTTGTTCCCCAAAAAAGGCACGATCGCGGTGGGCAGCGATGCCGATATGGTGTTGTTTGACCCGGCTGCCACCCAGACCGTGCATGCCAAGGACCTTCATGGCAACTGCGACTACACCCTGCTCGAAGGCCGTACCCTGCGCGGCCGGGTGGAGAAGGTTTTTCTGCGCGGGCAACTGATTGTCGATGGCCCCACTTGGCTGGGCCGCGAGGGCATGGGCCGCTTTGTGCCGCGCGGCGAGGTGCGGGCTTTTTAGCATGGACCTGTTGATCGAACCCCTGAGCGCCGCCGCCTTTGCACCCTTTGGCCAGGTGATCGAGGTCAGCGATATGGCCCGCCACTTCACCATCAATGCTGGCTTTGCCGAGCGCTACCACGACCTGGCCCGGGTTGACGTGGCAAGCGCCGGCGGGCGCCCGCAGATCAGCATTTTTCGCGCCCGCCCGCGCAGCCTGCCCATGGCGCTGATCCTGCTGGAGCGGCACCCGCTGGGCAGCCAGGCCTTCATGCCGCTGAGCCAGCTGCCTTACCTGGTGGTGGTGGCCCCCCCGGCCGATGCGTCCCGCCCAGACCTGGCCCGCCTGCGCTGCTTTGCCGCCGGGCCGGGGCAGGGCGTCAACTATGCCGCCGGCACCTGGCACCACCCGCTGCTCGCCTTGCAGGCCGAGTGCGACTTTCTGGTGGTGGATCGCGGCGGCGCTGCGTCTGATCACAACTGCGACGAGTTTGCGCTGGACGGCTTGGATCTGTGGCTGGCGGTTGGCCCCAACACCCCAGAGAGTTTCTCAAGCCAAAGCGTAGCCTAAATTTTTTAGAGGTGCAGAGCGAATGCGCTGACCAGAGGCCCTGAATAGGGCATTTACAACCGCAGGAGCCACAAGAACAGTTGCAGGTTCGCCTGCGCCACCCCATGTATCCCCGCCTCCCTGAATAATCGTGACATCGACCTGAGGCATTTGACTCAGTTTTAAGCACACGTAGTCGTCGTAGTTGGATTGCTCTGCACGTCCGTCTTTGAAGGTGATTTCTTCATGAAACAAACCGGATAAGTTCCACGCGACAGACCCTCCAATTTGGCGCTCAATCAGCGCAGGATTAACGGCATAACCCGTATCAATAGCAACAACAACGCGGTGAACCTTGACCATTTTGTCAGCTGACACAGACAGTTCGCATGCCAAAGCCGTAGGGGAGTTTTGAAATGTGCATTGCGACA
>CAMATS010000376.1 GCA_945861195.1 Rhodoferax sp. OV413 | reverse complement strand
TAGCTTCTTGCTCTAGCGCAGCGTAAACGGCAGAAAAATCGACCCCTGAGGCAAGTCATCTCGCATCATGTGGCTTCCCTAAAAGCAGCCAACAAATGTCGGGCAGCCGTCGACGCAGGCAACAGACCCGCTGCGACTTGTTGGCTTATTTGAGGCAGGAGCTTCTGCACAATCGACTGCGCCCGAAACGTTTGATTGAGGCCCGCCTCTATGCGCTCCCACATCCAGGCCAAGGCCTGCTGTTGGCGGCGTGCGGCGAGTTGCCCATTGGCAGTTTGCAAGGTTTTGAATTGGGTCACCAAGGCCCAGAACTGATCCAGCCCAGTTCCCAAGAGCGCACTGAGTTGCATTGCCTGCGGGTGCCACACAGCCGCGTCATGGTGCATGTGCTCGGGGTTGCCATGCATACCCAAAAGGCGCAGGGACGAAGTGATAAGCGCTTGCGCGCGGGTGGCGGCAGCGGCGTCAATGTCGGCTTTGTTGATGACCACCAAATCTGCCAGCTCCATCACGCCTTTTTTGATGGCCTGTAAATCGTCACCCGCGTTGGGCAACTGCATGAGCACAAACATATCGGTCATGCGGGCCACTGCTGTCTCGCTCTGGCCCACGCCTACGGTTTCCACAATCACCACGTCGTAGCCCGCCGCCTCGCACACGGCGATGGACTCGCGCGTTTTCTCCGCCACACCGCCCAGCGTGCCGCTGCTGGGGCTGGGGCGGATAAAGGCTTTCTCGTGCACCGAGAGCTTTTCCATGCGCGTCTTGTCGCCAAGAATAGAACCGCCCGACACACTGCTACTCGGGTCTACCGCCAGCACTGCCACGCGGTGGCCTTGGTCAATCAAATACAAACCCAGCGCTTCAATAAAAGTGCTCTTGCCCACCCCTGGCACACCGCTGATGCCAAGCCGAAACGCATTGCCCGCATGGGGCAGCAGCGCGGTGAGCAGTTCATCAGCCTGCGCGCGGTGGTCTGGGCGGGTGGACTCGAGTAGCGTGATGGCTTTGGCTATTGACCTGCGCTGCTGGGCTGCATCTCCATGCAGCAGAGCGTCTAACATGGCGGAATCAGGCAACCCAGTTCTCCAGCCTTAGCCCCTCAATGCGCTCGAACTCGCGGGTGTTGTTGGTGACAAGAACTGCACCCAAGGCCAGGGCATGACAACCAATCAGCAAATCCAGCTCACCAATTTTTGTGCCTGCTTTTTTTAGTTTTGCCTTATGAGAACCAAAATGCCACATGGCCGACTCATCGTAAGGAAGGACTCTGAGCTTGGACAAAAACAATCCCAAGCTTTTCCGATTGGACTCAATCCGCGTGCTGTTCTCCACACCATACGCCAATTCACCTGCAACGATGGATGAAATCACCAAATCGCCCGGCTCGTGCTCACGAAACTTGGCGGTAACAGGTGGGTATTTGCGCGACATGAAATAGGCGCAAATATTGGTGTCTAGCAAATACAGCATGGGCGGGCTCAGTCAAAACTCACGGGATCACTTAGACCCGAGCGATCACGCTCAATTTCTTCTGGCATGCCTTCAAAGCCCGCCAGAATTTTCTCCATGTCATCCCACCACTCTTCTTTGCTCTGCACCTTAGGTCGCAAGATGATGGCGTCGCCCTGCCGCTCTATAGTTACCTCGGGGGTATTAAAACGAAACGCCTTCGGCAGACGCACGGCTTGGCTGCGTCCGGTGGTGAAGATTTTGGCTGTGGGTAAGGCAAGTGTGGCCATGACGGGCTGCTTCCAATGATATGTACTTTTGATATATACCAAAATGTACTTTACACCCCTGGCCTTGTCAAAGCTTTCTTAATTTGCGCCAACACGTCTTTAGCGCTGACCGGAATCGGCGTGCCCGGGCCATAAATGCCCTTGACGCCTGCCCCGTACAAAAAGTCGTAGTCTTGGCGTGGAATCACACCGCCGACAAACACAATAATGCCCTCGCCGCCTTGTTTTTTCAGTTCGGCAATGATGGCTGGCACCAGCGTCTTATGGCCGGCCGCCAGGGTTGACACACCCACTGCGTGTACATCGTTCTCGATCGCCTGGCGGGCGCATTCCTCAGGGGTTTGGAACAGCGGGCCGATGTCCACATCAAAACCCAGGTCGGCAAAGGCGGTAGCCACCACCTTGGCGCCGCGGTCATGCCCGTCTTGTCCGAGCTTGGAGATCATGACCCGTGGCCGGCGGCCCTGCGCTTGGGCGAAGGCGGCAATGTCGGCTTTGAGGGCGTTCCAGTATTCCATGGTGTCTGCGTGGCTGTTGTCGGCATCGTAAGCGGCGGCGTAAACGCCCGAGACCTTGTGCGTGTCGGCGCGGTGACGGCCAAAGGCCTGCTCCAGCGCGTCGCTCACTTCACCGACCGTGGCACGCAGGCGCATGGCGGCAATGCTGAGTTCAAGCAAATTACCCTCATGCCCCGCAGCAAAACTCAAGGCATCCAAGGCAGCTCGCACAGCGGCCGTGTCGCGTTGAGCGCGGACCTGCTGGAGGCGTTGAATCTGCCCCTCGCGCACCGCCATGTTGTCGATGTCGCGCGCCTCGATGGCGTCTTGCGTCTTGAGCTTGTATTTGTTAACGCCGACGATCACATCGCGCCCAGAATCAATGCGTGCCTGCTTCTCGGCCGCCGCCGCCTCAATTTTCAGTTTGGCCCAGCCGCTGTCCACTGCACGGGTCATGCCGCCCAAGGCATCCACTTCCTCGATGATCTTCCAGGCAGCTTCCGCCATGTCATGGGTCAGCTTTTCCATCATGTAACTACCCGCCCAGGGGTCGATCACGCTGGTGATATGGGTCTCTTCCTGAATAATGAGTTGCGTGTTGAGGGCAATCCGGGCCGAGAACTCGGTGGGCAGAGCAATGGCCTCGTCAAAGCTGTTGGTGTGCAGGCTTTGCGTGCCGCCAAACACCGCTGCCATGGCCTCGATGGTGGTGCGCACCACATTGTTGTGCGGGTCATGCTCGGTCAGGCTCCAGCCGCTGGTTTGGCAATGGGTGCGCAGCATCAGGCTCTTGGGCGACTTGGCGTCAAAACCTTTCATGATGCGGCACCACAGCAGACGCGCGGCCCGCATCTTGGCAACTTCGAGGTAAAAGTTCATGCCGA
>CAMATS010000375.1 GCA_945861195.1 Rhodoferax sp. OV413 | reverse complement strand
CCCGCGCGCAGGAGCGGGGCGACATCCAGCCGGGCGACACGCTCATCGAGGCTACCAGCGGTAACACCGGCATTGCGCTGGCCATGGCTGCGGCGATCAAAGGCTACCGGATGATTTTGATCATGCCCGAGGACCTGTCGATTGAGCGGGCCCAGACCATGAAAGCTTTTGGTGCCGAACTGATCCTCACGCCCAAGAGTGGCGGCATGGAGAACGCGCGCGATCTGGCGCAGCAGATGCAGGCCGAGGGACGTGGGCGCGTGCTGGATCAATTTGCCAACGCCGACAACCCGCGTATCCATTACGAAACCACAGGCCCCGAGATCTGGGCCGATACCCAAGGGCAAGTGACGCATTTTGTGAGCGCCATGGGTACCACTGGCACTGTTACCGGTGTCTCGCAGTTCCTGAAAGAGCAAAACCCGGCGGTGCGCATTGTGGGCGTGCAGCCGCAAGAGGGCTCTCGCATCCCGGGCATTCGCAAGTGGCCCCAGGCCTATCTGCCCAAGATCTACAACCCCGACCATGTCGATGAACTGATCTACGTCAGCCAGGAAGCGGCTGAAGACATGTGCCGACGGCTGGCGCGCGAGGAGGGTATTTTTGCCGGCATCTCGGCCGCTGGCGCCTGCTGTGTGGCGCAGCAGCTGGCGCATACCGAGTCCAATGCAACCATTGTCTTCATCGTCTGCGACCGCGGCGACCGTTACCTTTCCACCGGCGTGTTTCCCGCCTGATTGCCGCCCATGAACTCTGCCTTTAAATTTTGCCCCCAGTGCGCCACGCCGCTGGAATCTATCGCCCTGCTGGAAGATGGCGGTGAGAAGGAGCGCTTGCGCTGTGTGGCCTGCGGGTATACCCACTGGAACAATCCGACACCGGTGTTGGCGGCGGTGGTGGAGTACCAGGGAAAGGTTCTGCTGGCTCAAAATGCGGCCTGGCCTGGCAAGATGTTTGCCTTGATCACTGGCTTTATGGAGGCCGGCGAAACACCCCAGGGCGGCATCGCTCGCGAGATCCAGGAAGAAACCAGCTTGACAGCCTCAGCGCTCACTTTGATTGGCGTGTATGACTTTCAGCGGATGAACCAGGTGATCATCGCCTACCACGCGGTCTGCCACGGCGAGGTCAAGCTCTCGCCTGAGCTGGTCGACTACCGGCTGTATGCGCTGCAAGATGTCAAGTGCTGGCCGGCCGGCACCGGTTATGCGCTGGCTGACTGGTTGCGCACGCGCGGCCATGAGCCCGAGTTCGTGGAATGGTCGAAACGGGGCTAGCCACCCCTTGGCTGCTCAGGCCACCCGGCCGCCCTAAAATGCAGGCTCAATGGAAAACATCATGCACATCGACAGAGAGCTGGACACCCGTGGCCTGAACTGCCCGCTACCGATCCTCAAGGCCAAAAAGGCGCTGGCCGACATGCAGAGCGGTCAATTGCTCAAGGTGCTGGCTACCGATGCCGGTTCGCTTCGTGATTTCCAAGCCTTTGCCAAACAGACTGGCAACGAGCTGGTAGAGCAGCAGAACATGGGCACCGAGTTCGTTCACCTGATGCGCCGGCGATAGGCGCGCCAGCCAAAGCGCTGGCTCAGCCCAGTCTTGCCAACTGTTCGTTCACCTTGGCCAGGGTGGCGGCAAAATCGACCACACGTTTGCGCTCTTGCTCGATCACCGCCGGCGGTGCCTTGGCCACAAAGGCCTCGTTGCCGAGCTTGCCTTGCGCCTTGGTGATCTCTGCGGCTAGTCGGTCGGCTTCCTTGCCCAGACGCAATTTCTCGGCGGCAAGGTCAATTTCCATGTGCAGGCAAATGCGGGCCTCACCCACCATCGCTACCGGAGCGGCCTGCGCCGCGCCGGCCCAGGCCGCCTCGTTGTCAAAAAGGCGTACCTCGGCCAGTTTGGCCAGGGCTTGAAGCACGGGGGCTGATTGCTGCATGAAAGCGGCTTCGTCTTCGCCCGTGGTCAGCACAAACAGCGGCAGCCGGGTAGCGGGTGACACGTTCATCTCGCCGCGCAGGTTGCGGCAGGCATCCACCAACTGCTTGAGCTTGGCAACATGGGCGATGGCCTTGTGGTCTATGCGCTCGGGCTGGCTCAGCGGGTAGCTGGCAATCGACACCGATTCGCCACCCCGGCCAGCCACTGGCGCCACCTTTTGCCACAACTCTTCGGTGATGAAAGGAATCAGCGGGTGCGCCAGCCGCAGGATGGTTTCCAGCGTGCGGATCAGGGTACGGCGGGTGGCGCGTTTTTGCGCGTCGGTGCCGGTCTGGATTTGTACCTTGGCGATCTCCAGGTACCAGTCGCAGAACTCGTTCCAGACAAAGCCGTAAATGGCCCCCGCCACGTTGTCGAGCCGGTAGTCGGCAAAGCCGGTGGCCACCTCGGCCTCAACCTGTTGCAGCACCGAGCTGATCCAGCGGTCGGCTGGGCTGAACACCAGGTAGCCGTGTGCCGGGCCCCCCACCGCGCATTCGGCCTTGGTGTGCTCTTTGAGGCCGCAGTCCTGGCCCTCGCAGTTCATCAGCACGAAGCGGCTGGCGTTCCAGAGCTTGTTGCAAAAGTTGCGGTAGCCCTCGCAGCGCTTGGCATCGAAGTTGATGCTGCGCCCCAGCGAGGCCAAGGAGGCAAAGGTGAATCGCAGCGCATCGGCGCCAAAGGCCGGGATGCCGGCGGGGAATTCTTTTTCGGTGTTCTTGCGCACCTGGGGCGCGGTTTCGGGCTTGCGCAGACCTTCGGAGCGTTTGGCCAGCAGCTCGGGCAGGGCGATGCCGTCGATCAGGTCCACCGGGTCGAGCACATTGCCCTCGGACTTGCTCATCTTCTTGCCCTGGGCGTCGCGCACCAGGCCGTGGATGTAGACGTGGCGAAACGGCACCTGGCCGGTGAAGTGGGTGGTCATCATGATCATCCGGGCGACCCAGAAGAAGATGATGTCGTAGCCTGTTACCAGCACGCTGCTGGGCAGGTACAGGTTGTAGTCGCTCAGATTTTGTGTGTCATTGTGTTCGTTGGCCCCGCCCCGGGGCTTGGCGGGAACGGCCTTGCTCATACTCGCTGCGCTCGCCAAATCGCTGCGTCCGTCCCCGCCAAGCCCCGGGGCTGTCGCTTCTTCGGTCCCACCAGTGCCGCGCTGTTC
>CAMATS010000374.1 GCA_945861195.1 Rhodoferax sp. OV413 | reverse complement strand
GGGCGTCGACCTGGGTGAACCTGGCATGCACATCAATCAGGATGCGCAGCCCCGGCCCAAAGCGCTGACGCAGTGCCAGAACAATGTCGTAGGCCAACTGCAACTGATCGTCTTCGATAAAGCCCTGGGCCGTGCCAAAGGGATCGAGCTTGAGCGCATTGAACCCCATGGCCACCACGGACTCGGCCGCCGCCACAAAGTGTTCCGGCGTGCGCTCAGTGCGGTACCAGCCGTTGGCATAAGCTGCTACTGTTTCGCGAACCTGACCACCCAGCAGCTGGTAAATCGGCACACCCAGTGATTTACCCAGAATATCCCAACAGGCGACTTCGATGGCGGCCACCGCCGTACGGTGAATATGGCCGCCATCCAGCGATACGCTGTCCATCAGGGTTTTGGACAACAGATTGACCTGCCGAGGGTCTTTGCCCAGCGCCAGATGCTGCAACTCCTGGACGGCTGTCTCCGTGGTCTTGAAGAAGCCGTTTAGCGTGCCTTCACCAATACCGTACACACCGCTGTCGGTGCAGACTTTGAGCAAAAGCCAGTTTTTCCAGCCAGCGCTGAGTGCGCAGGTTTCTATGGAAGTGATCTTCACCGCAATGCCTCCATATTGCTGAGCAAGCAGCCCGACATGGCCACGCTCAATCGGGAAATATCTTGCCCGGGTTCATGAGGTTGTGCGGATCAAGCACCTGCTTGATCTGGCGCATCACGCTGACCCCCTCGCCGTGCTCAGCCAACAGGTATTTGCGCTTGCCCAGGCCAATGCCATGCTCGCCGGTACAGGTGCCATCCATTGCGAGAGCCCGCATCACCAACCGTTCGTTAAGACGCTCGGCTTCGGCCAGCTCCGCCGGGTCATCCCGCATGATCAAAAATCCCAGGTGGAAATTGCCATCACCCGCGTGGCCAACCAGTGGTGCGGTCAAAAAGCTGTGTCGTAAGTCTTCTTTGGTTTGCAGAATGCATTCGGCCAAGCGGGAAATCGGCACGCAAACATCGGTGGCCCAGATTTCGCAGCCTGGCCTCAGCGCCTTGTTGGCGTAGGTGACATCGTGCCGGGCTTTCCACAGGGCGTTGCGTTGCTCGGTCTGTGTCGCCCACTTGAACTCCGCGCCCCCGTGGTCGGACGCTACCGCCTGCACCGTTTCGGCCTGCTCTTTGACTCCGATGTTGGAGCCATGGAACTCGATGAACAGGGTATTTTTAACCGGGTGGTCCATGCCCGAATAGCGGTTGAGCGAGTTCATCTGGACCTCGTCAAGCAACTCGATGCGGGCCACGGGTATACCCAGCTGTATGGTCTGGATCACGGTGTTCACAGCACCTTCAAGGCTGTCAAAGGAGCACACGGCAGCCGCCATGGCTTCAGGGATGCCGTAGAGCCGAAGTGTGACCTCGGTGATGATGCCCAGTGTGCCTTCAGAGCCCACAAACAGACGGGTCAAGTCGTAACCAGCAGCAGATTTGCGGGAACGGCGCGCAGTACGCACGACGCGGCCATCGCTGAGCACGACGGTGAGCGACAACACGTTGTCGCGCATGGTGCCGTAGCGCACGGCATTGGTCCCAGAGGCCCGCGTCGCCGCCATGCCACCAATGGACGCATCGGCACCGGGATCGATGGGAAAGAACAGACCCAAGTCCCTGATATGGGCATTCAGTTGCATACGGGTGACTCTGGCCTGAACCGTCACATCCAGGTCATCCGCGCTGACCCGCAAGATCTGGTTCATGCGCTCCAAATCAACCACGACGCCACCCAAGTGCGGAATGACGTTCCCCTCCAGAGAGGTGCCTGTCCCATACGCCACCACCGGCGTCTGGTAGGCAGCGCAGATCCTCACGATCTCTACGACATCTTCGGTACTTTCTGGAAAAACTACCGCATCGGGCCGGTGCGGATGGTGCCAGGACTCATCCTTGGCGTGGTGGTCACGAACCCCAGAAATTGTCGATAGCCTTGCCCCGAAACGTTCACGAAGCGCCGCAATGGCTTGCTGGCGGTTGTCGAGGGTTAACTGTTCCAGAGGAAGATTCATGTCTTTTGCGCCTCGCGGGGGTACACCAGACATTATAATAGCATAAAGAATAAAGGCCCCTGAGGGCAGTCCGACATCGCGTGGACTGGTCCCTCAGGGGCCTGTTTGAGGCAACCGGCGCTCGTGGCTTGGCTCAGCTCACATCAGTCACAAATTGCGCACGCGGCCGACGCACTTTTTTAAGATTGGCCAGCCAATCGGCGCCCTCGTCGCGGTAGCCCAGCGCCAAGATGGCCACGCTGCGCAGACCGCGTGCACTCAGATCCAGAATCACGTCGACCGCCTTGGGGTCAAAGCCCTCCATTGGCGTACTGTCCACCTCTTCAAAGGCGGCGGCGATGAGCGCAGCGCCCAGGCCAATGTAAGCCTGACGCGCGGCATGCTGGAAGTTGACCTCAGGGCCGCGCGCCGGGTAGTTGGTCAACAGCATCTTGCGGTAGTTCTCGGCGGCCTCGTTGACCGCGCCACCACGTTCGGCCTTGGACAGATCAAACATCATGTTGATGCGCTCGGGGGTGTAGTCGTCCCAGGCGGCAAAAACCAACACATGCGAGCCATCCGTGATCGGGCTTTGGCCATGGGCAGCGGCTCTGATCTGTTCGCGCACGGCAGTGCTGCTGATAGCAATAATTTCAAACGGTTGGAGACCGCTAGAGGTGGGCGCGAGGCGTGCGGCCTCCAAGATACGCTCGACCTTGTCGGCGGGTACGCTCTTGGCGGGGTTCATTTTCTTGGTAGCGTAGCGCCACTGGAGCTTTTGGAGAAGTTCAGACATCAGGTTCTTTATATAGGTAGTGAAAGCTTGCCCCGGTAACCAAGGCAAGAACGCTTAACTTGGGGCAGGATGGCCCAGTGACAAGGCATGGCAGCCAGAATATTTGACCCTGGTCTAGCCCACCCAGCGCCGCGCGGTATGCCAAACCTGCATCCAGGGGCTGTGCGCGCTGTTGTCGCCGTTGGTCCAGCTCATCTGGATGTTGCGGAACACGCGTTCTGGGTGCGGCATCATGGCCGTAAAGCGGCCGTCGGCGGTGGTGACTGCCGTGAGACCGCCCGGGCTGCCGTTGGGGTTGAAGGGGTAAGCCTCGGTGGCGGCGC
>CAMATS010000373.1 GCA_945861195.1 Rhodoferax sp. OV413 | reverse complement strand
CTGGTCGCCATGTGGCAAGAACTGCTGCGCGAGCACGGCGGCCCGATGCTGTTTGGCGATTTTTCGGTTGCCGATGCCTACTACGCGCCCATCTGCATGCGCCTGAAAACCTATGCCCTGCCAGTGCCCCCGGTGATCGCCGCCTATGTCGCTCGGGTGTGCGCCCTGCCCGGCGTGCAAGCCTGGGTAAGTGAAGCCCTGGCTGAGGACGATTTTCTGGCCTTCGAGGAGCCCTACCGTTTGCAGCGCAGTGCCGCCCCGCCCGCCCTTGCACCATCCGCCACACCGCAGCAGCTCGCGGCCGCGCACGGCAGCAACCCAGCGCCGGCCCCTGCGAGCAGCCTGCGGCCATGGGGCTGGTATGAGGTGCTGGCAGAGGCACCCGGCTACAAGGTCAAACGCATCGGCGTGGCGCCGGGCCAGCGGCTCAGCCTGCAAAAACACCAGCACCGGGCCGAGCACTGGATGGGTCTGCTCGGCTGCGCCCGGGTTACCCTGGGCGAACGCAGCCTAGACCTCTTGCCCGGCCAACACATTGACATTGCGCTGGGCGAGGTGCACCGGCTGGCCAACCCGGGCAAGGCCGAATTGCAAATCATCGAGCTGCAGTTTGGCAGCTACCTGGGTGAGGACGATATTTTTCGGCTGCAAGACGACCACGGCCGCGCCAACGCCGACCTACCCGACCTACCCGAGCAGGCGAGCAGCACATGCTGAGCCCGGGCGCCACAGCCGCAGATAACTTTCGGCTGCCAGCCGGCGCCCCCCCGGTGGCCTGTGTCGACATTGGTGGCACCAAGGTTGCGGTCAGCGTGGCTGACGCAGCAGGTCTGCGCGGCCGGCTCAGCGAGCCCACGGTGCGCACCGGCGACCAGGGGGCGCTGGCCGCGCAAATCATGCGCCTGCTGAGCCAAAGCTGCGGCGTTGCCGGACTGCGCATGAACGACATACAGGCACTGGGCGTGGCCTCGTGCGGGCCCTTTGTGATGCACCAGGGCCAGATTGAGCTGGCCGCACCCAATATTTGCGGCGGCCTGGCCGGGCCAGCGCGCGGCCTGCCCAATGACTGGACCAGCGCCTGGCTGGAGGCGCCGCTGCGGCAGCACTTTGCCCGGGTGAGGGTCGAAAACGACGGCATTGCCGCCCTGGAGGCCGAGCGCCGCTGGGGCGCCTTGCAACAGGGGGGCGTGCCACTGGCCCACTGCGCCTATGTCACCTGGAGCACCGGCATTGGCCTGGGCCTGTGCGTGGACGGCCATGTGCTCAGAGGCAAAAACGGCAACGCCGGCCACGCCGGCCACAGCTTTGTCAGCGACAACCAAGACGCCCTGTGCGGCTGCGGCAACCTGGGCGATGTCGAGGGTCTGGTCGCGGGCAATGCCATTGCCCGGCGCTTTGCAGCACTGGGCTACCCCAGCGCTGCTGACTTGTTCGCAGCAGGCCAGGCCGGCGACAGCGCTGCCAGCGCCCTGATCGACGAGCTTTGCCGGGTGATGGGGCGCGCCCTCTACAACCTGATCGTCACCCTCGATCTGCAGCGCATCAGCATCGGCGGCAGTGTGTTCTGGCACCACCGCGCCCTGCTGCTGCCCAAGCTGCAAGCCCAGATTCAGGGCAAACTGCCCTCGCTCACCGATGGCTGCGAGCTGCTGAGCGCCGGCCTGGGCGAGCGCGTGGGCGACTATGCCGCCCTGGCCCTGGTCGCCTGAGCCGGGCGCCCAGCCCACCCAAACCCGCCACGCCCACGCCGCCTGACGTGCATCCCAGGGACACGGGAATCGATGAATTCCCCAATTGGCCGGTCTGAGCCGAAAACAGCGGCTGTGAGTGGCCGGGCCTGGCCAGCGCAAAAATTGATGTTTTTGAGAAAAATAGCTTTTTCATCGATTTTTCTGTTCAAAACTTTGTCTAGCCAATACACTCCGAGCGTCAAAAAAGCTTCGGTATTGCGCGTTTCGCGCCAGGCGATGCACCGACGCTCAACAGTGGCTCCGCGGGCAGTCAAAACAAAACAGAGGTAAGGGATGGCTTGTGAATCTGCTGGTTAACGCTGCCTTGCTCGAACGCATGGCCGAGGGCGTTATTTTGCTGAACGCCAGCGGGCAGGTCACCGACTTCAATGCGGCTGGGCGGCCCTGGTTGGCGGCCTGTGGCGAGGCCCGGGCCAGCTTGGAAAAGCACATCAAGCGCCATGCGGCCGAGCTCGCCGACGGGCCCTGTGTGGTCGATGTTTTTGGTCCGCAGGCAGGCGCTGGCGCAGCAGTTGAGGTGCACCTGTGCAGCAACGGCCCGCAGTCCTATGCCCTGTTCATTGCGCCGCCGCTGGCGGCGGCTCCAGCACCCGCCGTGCCCGCCGATAAAACCGGTTTTCTAGACCTGCTGGGCGAAGAGATACGCCACGAGATCAGCCAGTGGCGCGCCCAACTGCAGGCAGGCCAAGCCGGGGCCACAGATGCGGGGCTGCTGGCCAGGCACTCGGAGCGCCTGGGGCGGCTGTTTGTGGTGTTCGACCAGCTCTCGCGCATCAGCCATGATGACGCCCTGGGCCAGGGCGAGCGCCTGGTGCTGCCAGCGCTGCTGCAGGAGGTGTTGGCAGACATGCCGCACCGGCGCGCCGACTACGCCCTGATCAGCGCGCCGGCCGGCAAGGGCCGGGCCCTGGGTGTGGTTTATGGCAACGCCGGCTTGCTCAGGTGCAGCCTGCGCGGCCTGCTCGAAGCGCTTGACGAAGGCGCGCCAAAGCACAGCCAAATCGAGTTGCAAATGCGCCAAAGCGGCGCCTACATCATGCTGAGCACTGGCTTTGCCACGGGCGCGCGCCGGGGCCCAAGGGCGCCGGCGGCAGCAACCCCGCAAGCCAGCGAGCCGCTGCGCCATGCCCCCGCCCTGCACACCGAGGCAGATATTCGCCTGCCCATTGCGCGGCGCATTGTGGCGCTGCATGGCGGCCAGCTCAAAACCGTTGACGCCGACAGCGCACGCCGGGGCGGCGCGTCCGGTCTGGCCTCTTTCACCCTGGTGCTGCCCACTGGCGCCATGTTGCCGGGCGGGCGGCGGCTGGAATGCGCCGACTGCCCCACCGCACAGCAGGCCCAGGCCTATGCCCGCGACCTCGCCGCCCTGATGCCCGGCCCCGACCCAGGCGCCGA
>CAMATS010000372.1 GCA_945861195.1 Rhodoferax sp. OV413 | reverse complement strand
GGCGTCGGCCTGGGCAAAACCCACCTGATGCACGCGGTTGGCAACTGCCTGCTGGCTGAGCGCCCAAATGCAAAAGTTCTCTACATCCATGCTGAGCAATTTGTCAGTGATGTGGTTAAAGCCTACCAACGCAAGGCATTTGATGAGTTCAAAGAACGCTACCACTCGCTGGATTTGCTACTGATTGACGATGTGCAGTTCTTGGCCAACAAAGAGCGTACACAGGAAGAGTTTTTTAATGCCTTCGAGGCTCTTTTGTCGAAAAAGTCGCATATTGTGATGACCAGCGACACTTACCCTAAAGGCCTAGCCGACATCCATGAAAGGCTGGTGTCGCGCTTTGATTCAGGCTTGACGGTTGCCATCGAGCCGCCCGAATTGGAGATGAGGGTTGCCATCCTGATTAACAAGGCGCTTGCCGAGGGCATCAAAATGCCTGAGGAGGTGGCTTTTTTTGTTGCCAAAAGCGTTCGCTCGAATGTGCGCGAGCTCGAAGGTGCTTTACGAAAAATATTGGCCTACTCCCGCTTCAACCAAAAAGAAATTTCGATTCTGCTTGCAAGAGATGCACTGCGCGACCTGCTGCTGATCCAGAATCGCCAGATATCGGTGGAAAATATTCAAAAAACCGTGGCCGATTACTACAAGATCAAGGTCGCAGACATGTACTCCAAAAAGCGGCCCGCCAGCATCGCCCGGCCGCGCCAGATTGCAATGTACCTGGCCAAGGAGTTGACACAAAAAAGTCTTCCTGAAATTGGCGAGTTGTTTGGCGGTCGTGACCACACCACGGTGCTTCACGCAGTGCGCAAGATCGGCGGGGAGCGGCAGCAGTTGAGCGACCTCAACCAACAACTGCATGTGCTGGAGCAGACCCTCAAGGGCTGAAAAAAACTAACAAAAGCGGAAAATTCGGCTTGGAAAGTAGCACACGCAAGCCGGCAAAATGAATTCCAATGCAACGAATTAACAAGAGGTTGGCATGATTGTTCTGAAAACCACACAAGAGAAGGTTCTCTCTGTTTTACAGTCGGTGGCCGGCATCGTTGAGCGGCGACACACCTTGGCCATACTCGCCAACGTGCTCATCCGCAAGACCGGTGCGGCGCTACAACTCACCACCAGCGACCTGGAAATTCAAATCCGTACAACCGCCGACCTGCAAGGCGATGGCGGCGACTTCAGCACCACGGTGGGCGCACGCAAGCTCATCGATATTTTGCGCACCATGCCCCCGGAGCAAATCGTGTCTATTGAGTCGAGCGCAAGCAAGCTTATTCTCAAAGGAGGAAAGAGCAGGTTCACGCTGCAAACTCTGGCGGCTGAAGATTTTCCCTTGGTGCAAGAGGCAGCCAACTTCGGCCCCATGTTCAGCGTGCCGCAAAAAACCCTGAAGAGCCTGCTCGGCCAGGTGTCGTTTGCCATGGCGGTACATGACATACGCTACTACCTCAACGGCATCTTGTTTGTGGCCGAGGGCACGCAGCTCAGTTTGGTCGCCACCGACGGCCACCGCCTGGCCTTTGCCTCTGCGACGCTGGATGTTGAAGTGCCGCGCCAAGAGGTGATCTTGCCGCGCAAGACTGTGATCGAGTTACAGCGTCTGCTCAGCGACGCCGAGGGCGCCATCGAGATGCAGTTTGCCAACAACCAGGCCAAATTCAGCTTTGACGGCATGGAGTTTGTCACCAAGCTGGTCGAAGGCAAGTTCCCAGATTACAACCGGGTCATCCCGAAAAATCACCGCAACATCATCACCTTGGGCCGTGCTGCGCTGCTCGCCACCTTGCAACGCGCGGCCATCCTTACCAGCGACAAGTTCAAAGGGGTGCGGCTGAGTGTTGAGCCGGGCAGCCTGCGGGTTGCATCCAATAATGCGGAGCAGGAAGAGGCTGTTGATGAGCTCGATATCGACTATGGCGGCCCCAGCATCGAGATCGGCTTTAACGTGACCTACCTGCTCGATGCGCTCGGCAACATGAGCCAGGACATGGTGAGGCTCGAGCTTTCCGATGGCAGCAGTTCAGCGCTGTTCACGATCCCCGACAACGCAGCCTTCAAATACGTTGTCATGCCGATGCGGATCTGACACTGTCTCGAGCGACGGCGTCAGATTAAAAATCACTCCAAAAAAAACCATGACTGAAGACAACCAGACTTCCCACAAGCCCAGCACCAGCCCAGAGGCTATCAACACCGGGGAAGGCAGCGCAGAGAGTTCAAATTTTCAGCCCACCATCGACACCAACCAGGCGGGCGCCACAGAAGCGTATGGCGAGGGATCAATCCAAATCCTGGAAGGGCTGGAGGCCGTGCGCAAGCGCCCCGGCATGTACATCGGCGACACGTCTGACGGCACCGGCCTGCACCACCTGGTGTTTGAGGTGGTGGACAACTCGATTGACGAATCACTGGCCGGCCATTGCGACGATATTCTGGTCACCATCCACTCCGACAACTCCATCAGCGTGGTGGACAACGGCCGCGGCATCCCCACTGGCGTCAAGATGGACGACAAGCACGAGCCCAAGCGCTCGGCCGCCGAGATTGCCCTGACCGAGCTGCACGCCGGCGGCAAGTTCAACCAAAACAGCTACAAGGTCTCGGGTGGTCTGCACGGCGTGGGCGTGAGCTGCGTCAACGCCTTGTCCAAGATGTTGCGCCTGACCATTCGGCGCGATGGCAAGGTGCACGCCATGGAGTTCAGCAGGGGTTTTGTGCAAAACCGCATTACCGAAGAAGTGAACGGCGTGCCGGTGTCCCCCATGAAAGTGATCGGCGAAACCGAAAAACGCGGCACCGAGGTGCACTTTTTGCCCGACACCCAGATCTTTCAGCAAAACAACGAGTTCCACTACGAGATTTTGGCCAAGCGCCTGCGCGAGCTGAGCTTTTTGAACAACGGTGTGCGCATCCGCCTCAAAGACGAGCGCACCGGCAAGGAAGACGATTTTGCCGGCGCCGGCGGTGTCAAGGGCTTTGTCAATTTCATCAACAAGGGCAAGACGGTGTTGCACCCCAACATCTTCCACGCCATGGGTGACCGGCAGAGCGACCAGGGCACCAACATCGGCGTTGAAGTGGCCATGCAGTGGAACAGCGGCTACAACGAGCAGGTGCTGTGCTTTACCAACAACATCCCGCAGCGAGACGGCGGCACCCACCTGACCGGCC
>CAMATS010000371.1 GCA_945861195.1 Rhodoferax sp. OV413 | reverse complement strand
ATTTCTGGCAAGGTGGTGGCCAACATGCTGCAAGCAGTGGGCGTGGATCATGTGCTGACCATGGACCTGCATGCCGACCAGATCCAAGGGTTTTTTGATATTCCGGTCGACAATATTTACGCATCGCCAGTTTTGTTGGGCGATTTGAGACAAAAAAATTACGACGATTTGATTGCAGTATCACCAGATGTGGGCGGCGTGGTTCGGGCGCGGGCCCTGGCCAAGCAACTCAACTGCGACCTGGCCATCATTGACAAGCGCCGCACCAAGGCTAATGTTAGCGAGGTGATGCACTTGATTGGCGAGGTCGACGGCCGCAACTGCGTCATCATGGACGACATGATTGACACGGCTGGCACGCTACTCAAAGCGGCCGAAGTGTTGAAGGCCAGGGGCGCCAAAAAAGTCTATGCCTATTGCACACACCCGATTTTCTCGGGGCCAGCGATCGAGCGCATTGTCAGCGGCGATGTGCTCGACGAAGTGGTGGTCACCAACACCATTCCCCTGAGCGCAGCCGCCCTGGCCTGCAAGCGGGTGCGGCAGCTGTCAGTGGCACCCCTGTTTGCCGAGACCATACAACGTATTGCCAAGGGCGAATCCGTCATGAGTTTGTTTTCAGATCAGGAGAATCTTTTCTGATCTGAATCAAAGTGGGTTCGTGGCTTGTCCTTTTGGGCGCCTCGGGCTTTTTTAAACCGGAGCTTCACTGGTCGCGGTGGGCTCCTTTAGGAGTAAGTTATGAAATTTGTCGCTTTTGAGCGCGCCAAGCAGGGTACGGGTGCGAGCCGCCGTCTCCGCATTTCCGGTCGCACGCCCGGTATTGTTTATGGTGGAACGGCTGAGCCCCAAAAAATCGAACTCGATCACAACGCACTTTGGCATGCCCTTAAAAAAGAAGCCTTCCATTCGTCCGTACTTGAGATGGAACTGGCCGGCAGCAGCAGCCAGGTGCTGCTGCGTGATGTGCAGATGCATCCTTTCAAGCAATTGATCCAGCATATTGACTTCCAGCGCGTGGATGCCAACACCAAGCTGCACATGAAGGTTCCGCTGCATTTCAGCGGCGATGAAAACTCACCGGCCGTCAAGACCGAGGGTTGTATTGCCAACCATGTCATCACCGAAATCGAGGTGCTGTGCCTGCCTGCTGACCTGCCCGAGTTCATCGCGGTAGATTTGAGTGGCCTGAAAAAAGGCCACTCGCTGCACCTGGCCGATATCACCCTGCCCAAGGGGGTTACCGCGGTCACCCGGGGCAAGAACAATCCGGTGCTGGTGTCAGTGGTGGCCGTGGCCGGGGCTGAAGTCCCAGCGGCAGACACCGCCAGCGCCGCGGGCGCACCGGCTGCCGCCAAGGCTCCCGCAGGTAAGGCAGCTGCCAAGGCAGCCCCAGCGGCCAAAGCACCGGCAGCCAAAGCACCGCCAGCCAAAGCCCCTGCCAAAAAATAAGTGCTGTCAGCTGGTCTGCCTGAACAAAAAGGCAGTCCGCATGACCAGAGCTCAAGCGGCCCACCCAGTGTGGGCCGCGCCGCTTGACAGCCAACTGGTGGCCTGATAATCCGGCCCATGATCAGCATGATGGTGGGCTTGGGCAACCCCGGCCCAGAATACGAACAAACCCGGCACAACGCCGGTTTTTGGTGGGCCGATGCGGTCGCACGGCAAATCAAAGCCAACTGGGTGATTGACAAAAACCACCAAGCGCTGGTGGCCCGCACCGCCGTCAACGGCCAGACCCTGTGGTTGCTTAAGCCCCAAACCTTCATGAACCTGAGCGGCCGCTCGGTGGCTGGCCTGGCCAGGTTTTACAAAATTGAGCCCGCAGCCATCCTGGTAGCCCATGATGAGCTCGATATTGCCGCCGGGGAGGCCAGGCTCAAGTTCGGCGGCGGCCATGCCGGCCACAACGGCCTGCGCGATATTCATGCGCAACTCGGCAGTGGCGACTACTGGCGTTTGCGCTTGGGGATTGGGCGTCCCGGTGAGCGCGCCGATGTGCTGAATTGGGTGTTAAAAAAACCCCCGCTCGAGCAACGTATCGCCGTGGAGCAGGCAGTTGAGCGCGGCTTGACAGCCCTGCCTGCCCTGCTGGCGGGCGACACTGCGCAGGCCACACTGCTGGTGCACACCAGTAAACCGCAACGGCCCAAGCCAGTCAGGCCTGCGTCGCCCCTGTTGTGAATTGGCGTCCGTCGGCCGTATCGGGGTACATCATGCGCAAACCGCTTCTATTGGCCGTCTCAGTGCTGACGTCAAGCCTTTTCTCAGCCTTTTTTTCGGTACCTGCTGGGGCGCAAACTACCTACAGGTGTGGCAACAGCTACAGCCAGCAACCCTGCCCTGGCGGGACGGTGGTCGACACCGCCGACCCCAGAACCAGCGCACAAAAAACACAGGCTGAGCAGGCAACCCAGCGTGATGCGAAGCTGGCGTCCGAGCTGGAAAAGTCGCGTCTGCAAAAAGAAAAAAACCGCTCCGGCGACGGCCTGCCTGGCGCGGCACCGGCCATAGACAAATCGGCTGCCCAGCCACAAACCAAAGCGCCAGCCAAGCCGCATCGGCCGAATCAAAAACAGCATGAACAGCAGCCCAGCGACTTCAAGGCGCAGGCAGCCGGGGAGCCAGGTAAAAAAAAGCCGGCTAAAACCCAGCGCAGTGAGAAAGCATCAGCTGACTCTGGCTAGAGCGGCAGGCGCTGAGTCGCTCGACGCAAGCCAGCTTTCACGGCCCGGTCGATTTACCTGCCACTGCCTGAAGTCTGCGGTATTTTTGCCACAGCGTCTGCTGATCTTCGATGAACCCGGGGTCGACCGGGATACAGGCTACCGGGCACACCTGTACACACTGGGGCTCATTGAAATGGCCAACGCATTCAGTGCATTTGTGCGGATCAATCTGGTAGATTTCAGGGCCCATAAAGATAGCGCCGTTAGGGCACTCAGGCTCGCAAACATCACAGTTGATGCACTGGTCGGTGATGATCAAGGCCATGGCTTAACATTCGCAGCCGCATACCAGCTCATAATCGTGCGCAACATCATGGATTCAATTATCGGCGCTTCCGCCGCCTGACCTGCTGCCCATGGGCATGTTTCTTATCCAACGCATTTTCACCCTGGTGGCCACTCTGGCCGGAGCCTCGGTGGTGGTGTTTTTAGTGCTCGAAGTGTTGCCCGGCAA
>CAMATS010000370.1 GCA_945861195.1 Rhodoferax sp. OV413 | reverse complement strand
TTGCCCAGGCCGGTCCAGTTGGCGTCAATGAAGGTGATCGCGCCGGTGGGGCAAGCCTCAGCACAGGCTGGCTCGCCACCGCAGAGGTCGCACTTTTGCACCTTGCCGGTTTCCTGCACGTAGTTGATGGTGCCAAACGGGCAGGCGATAGTGCAAACCTTGCAGCCAACACAGGTGGACTCATTGACCACCTTGGCGCCGGTGGCCTTGTCCACTGTGATCGCTTCGACCGGGCAGGCGTGCAGGCACCAGGCCTCATCGCACTGGGTGCAGGTGTAGGGCACCTTCTTGCCGGTGTGATGGAAATCAAACACCTTGATGCGCGACTTGGCCGTGGCAAAAGTGCCGTAGTTCTCATACGAACAGGCCATTTCGCACTGCAAACAGCCCGTGCATTTGTCTGGGTTGATGTGCAACACCTTTTGCATGCGTCTCTCCTTGGGGTAGCGGCACGCCCTATGCAATGCCTTGCCTATGAAATTTCTTGCATAGCGATTGTTAGGTTTTTTAGCGCTGTTGTGTCTAGGGAGAAACCCTAGACAGGTATTGCACAGATACCGAATGTTGCGCAGACTCAGGGGCGAGCGCGCGGCCCTGGCACACCGCATACCAGCAGGCCGGGGTCGTTGGCGCTGATGGCCAAATCGTTTTTGGCATGCGCCACATCCATGTCGCGCGGCAGCGCCACGCCGTTCTTCACCGCCAAAATCTCGGCCATGATGCTGACCGCGATCTCGGGCGGGGTTTTGCTGCCAATGTAGACGCCAATCGGGCCGCGCAGCCGGGCCAGGCCGGCTTCGGTTTGCTCGAAGTGCTCGATCATGCGTTGTCGGCGCGCCTCGTTGTTACGGCGCGAACCAATGGCGCCAACATAAAAGGCCTCGGTCTGCAGGGCCTCGAGCAGGGCCAGGTCATCGAGCTTGGGGTCGTGTGTCAGAGCCACCACACAGGTCCGCCGGTCTGGCGCAAAGCTCTGCACCATGTCGTCTGGCATGTCTTTGAGCAGTGCCACACCGGCCACCGACCAGGAGCGCGCGTATTCTTCCCGCGGGTCACAAACCGTCACCGCAAAGCCGCTGAACAGCGCCATGGTGGCCAGGTACTCGGTGAGCTGCCCGGCGCCGATCAGCAGCATGCGAAATTCAGGGCCGAAGGTGTTGACCAGGGTTTGTGCATCCAGGGTCAGGTCGGCCGGGGTGTCGCTGACTGCCAGGCTGACCGCACCACTCTCCAGTTGCACCGTGCGGCACATCAATTGCCCGCTGGCGAGCGCCTGCACCAACGCGGCCAAGCTGGCGGCATCGGGGTCAAATTCCAGCAACAGCTCCAGGGTGCCGCCACAGGGCAGGCCAAAGCGGTGGGCCTCGTCGGCGCTGATGCCGTACTTGACCAGGCGCGGCGGCCCGCTCGGGATGTCTTGTTCGCCAGCAGAGGGGGCAGCGTCGGCTGGGGCGGCGGCTGGGGCATAGGCCCGGGTGAAGCGGTAGATCAAGTCGTCTTCAATGCAGCCGCCCGAGACCGAACCGACCACCGAGCCGTCCTGGCACAGGGCCATGATGGAGCCGACCGGTCGGGGTGAGGAGCCCCAGGTGCGCACCACCGTGGCCAGCAGGGCCCGCTGCCCGGCCAGTCGCCAGTCGCGCAGGGTGCGCAAAACCATCACATCAATATTTTCCATAGCCGCTTCTTTGCTGCAAACCCTGGGCCGCTCAGCGGGACAGGCCGTACAGACCGGCGGCCAAGACCAGTGCGACCAGCCCCCAAACCCAGACCGGTACCGCAGGTACCGCCTTGAGAGCCGCCGCAGCCGGCGCTGCCACAGCGACCTTTTCAGCATAGGCCTGGGGGTACTGGCGCTGCATCTCGGCATCAAAACGCTTGAAAAAATCTTCGGCCATGGATTTGGCGGCGCCGTCGATCAGGCGCTGGCCCAGTTGCGCCACCTTGCCGCCCACCGAGGCCTGCACGGTGTAGCTCAGCAAATGGCCTTCGGCATTGGGCGCCAGCAGCACCTCGGCCCTGCCCTTGCCAAAGCCGGCCGGCCCGCCCTGACCCTCAAACGAGATGGTGTAGCTCACGGGCGCCTGGATGTCGCTGAGCGCGATCTTGCCGGTGAATTTGGCCGCCACCGGCCCGATTTTGACCGCCATGCCGATGGCGTACTGGTTCTCGCCAGTGGCCTCCACCCGATCGCAACCCGGGATGCAGGTTTTGAGTACCTCGGGGTTGTTGAGTGCATCCCAGGCCTGTTGCTGGGTGATGGCGAGTTGGCGGCTGCCTTGCATGTCCATGGGGGTACGGTCCTTATCTGATGGGATTTGGCTGTATTTTCGTGCAGCGGGGGCTCAGCGTTTCATCAGGGCAGCCAGGCTGGCCGCCAGGTCATCCAGCCGGCTGAGGTTGTGCACCGCCACCATGCCATGCGCCTCTTTATGCAGCACGGCCGCGCCCTGGGCCAGTGGCGCATAGCCCTCAAAGCGCAGCAGCGGGTTAAGCCACAACAAGCGCCGGCTGCGCCGGCGCAGCCAGCCCAGCTCTTGAGCCAGTTGAGCGGGCTCACCGGTGTCGAGGCCATCGGTGATCAGCAGCACCAGGGTGCGCCGCCCCACCAAACGCCGGGCATGCTGCTGGCGCAGCGCGACCAGCGATTCACCGAGCTGGGTACCGCCCGCAAAATCTTCAATTAACACGCTGGCTTGGGCCAGCATGGCGTCGGTATCGGCCAGGCGAAAGGCGGGCGCCAGGTCGGTCAGCTGGGTGCCGAAGGCGAACACATCACGGCGCGGGTGGCGGCGGGTGGCGGCGTGCAAAAAGGCCAGCAGCAGCCGCGAGTAGCGCTCCATCGAGCCCGACACATCCACCAGCACCAGCAGCGGCAGCGGCTGGCGGCAGCGCTGGCGCCGCGGCAAGGCCATGGGCTCGCCGCCGGTGCGCACTGCCGAGCGCATCACGCCGGCCCAATGCAATTGGCTGCCGCGCTCGCCCGGCCGGGTGCGGCGTGAGTCAAACTCGGGCAGGGGCAGGCGGATGTCTCGGGCCAGGCGCTCCACCAGCCGGTATTCGGCAGCAGACAGGGCATTGAAGTCAGCGTGCTTGAGGCGCTGCTGGTCACTGGCCGTCATGGCGGCGTCAAAGTCGACCTTCTGGTCTTCCTGCTTGGGCTGGACCTGCTGGCCAAAGGCCTTTTGAGGCGT
>CAMATS010000369.1 GCA_945861195.1 Rhodoferax sp. OV413 | reverse complement strand
AGGTTGAAAATATGCGTGGCGCCCTGGCCGGCGCCCATGTGTGGAGTGCCAAAGCTGTCGAGCACCCGGCCTACCTCGCTGGCAATCTGCGCTGGCTGTGCAAACAGCACATTGGGGTCGATGTTGCCCTGCAAGGCCTTGCTGTGGCCCACCAGCGCCCGCGCTTGGGCCAGGTTCACTGTCCAGTCCAGCCCCAGCACCTCGCAGTCCAGCCCGGCCATGTCTGGCAGCCACAGGCCGCCCCCCTTGGTGAACACAATGCGCGGAATGGTGACGCCGTCCTGGCTGCGCTTGAGTTGCGCCAGCACCTGTGCTGTGTAAGCCAGGCTGAACTGCTGGAAAGCGCCATCCGCCAGCACGCCACCCCAGCTGTCAAAAATCATCACCGCCTGGGCCCCGGCCTCGATCTGCGCATTCAGGTAGGCGGCCACTGCATCGGCGTTGATCTGCAGCATGCGGTGCATCAGGTCCGGGCGGCTGTAAAGCATGGTCTTGACTAGGCGGTAGTCGTCTGAGCCGGCGCCTTCGACCATGTAGCAAGCCAGGGTCCAGGGGCTGCCCGAAAAGCCGATCAGCGGCACCCGACCGTTCAGGGCGCGGCGGATCGAGGTCACGGCATCAAACACATAGCGCAGCTTGTCCATGTCGGGCACCGCCAGTTGCGCGACCGCCGCCTCGTCGCGCACCGGGTGGGCGAATTTCGGGCCTTCCCCCAGCGCAAACGACAGGCCCAGCCCCATGGCGTCAGGCACGGTCAAGATGTCGCTGAACAGGATGGCCGCGTCCAGCGGGTAGCGCTCCAAGGGCTGCAGCGTGACCTCGGTGGCGTAGTCGGTGTTGGTGGCCAGGCCCATGAAGCTGCCAGCCCGGGCCCGGGTGGCGCGGTATTCAGGCAGGTAACGCCCCGCCTGGCGCATCAGCCAGACCGGCGTGTGCTCGGTCGCTTGGCGCAGGCAGGCGCGAATAAACGTGTCGTTTTGCAGCGGCGCGTAGCTGCTGGCGGGGGTAGGGCTGGGGGCGGTTGCATTCATAGTTGCAAGATTGTGCAGCAAACCACTGTGGGCAGAACGGGTCAAATTCGCGTCGACGCCAACAAACTGCGCAGCCGCTAGCTGATTCGGGGGCGGGTTATGCTGAAGGAAATCATGCACTGACCGGCCTAAACGCCCGGAATCAGGATGTATCGTCGTATTGAAACCGAGTTTGTCCATCAGGGTTGGGCCAACAGATGGATGCAGTGACGAGGCAGTTTTGTCCTGAATGAGGCGTCCATGACTGGGCCCTCACGTGCCTTGTTCCGGCTTGAACTGCATGTAACCCTGCTTCAGTTTTGATACCTAGCAAAATTAAAGTCTAATTTTTAATTTGCTAGATATGTACATGCTTACCTTAAGTCGCCCATGCCGATACGAATTTCGTTCCGACCGGATCCGATCCGGTTTGGTGGGGTGAAGGGACACCTTCGCCGGGGATGGACGCCGGTCATGAAAAGATTGGCGCAGTCATCGGCCGATCGCCAACGGCACGGGCAGCGGCTGGGTTCGCAGGCAGGACCTTCTGCATTGCTATCATTGCCATCGTGACCAGACGCTCTGCCGGTCACGAGTCATTTCGACCCAAGCTTTTCACCCGGAAAAAAACATGAAGTTAAAAACCCTAGCCGCCAAGATGGCGCTCACCATTGCCGCCGCTGTTGCAGCTGCGCCCGTTCTTGCCGCCGATTGGGTGGTTGGGGCCAACATCGGCAATGTGCCTTGGCAGTTCCAGGACGCCAGCGGCAAATTTGTTGGTTTTGAGGTGGATCTCGTCAACGAGGTGGCCAAGCGGGCCGGCAAGAGCGTACAGATCGAGAACATACCTTTTAACGGCCTGTTCCCGGCCGTGCAGTCTGGCCGTATCCAGATCGCTATTTCGTCCATCACCATCACGGCAAAGCGGCTCGAGTCTCTGGCCTTTGCACAGCCCTACTATGACAGCGACCAATCTCTGTCAGTGCTCAAGGCCACCAAAATCGAAAAACTTGAAGACCTCGCTGGCAAAACCGTGGGGGTAGACACGGCGTCTACTGGCGACATCTACACCACCGAAAACACGGGCAAATACAAGATTGCCAAGATTTCCCGCTACGAGGGCCTGGCGCCAGCCATGCTCGATCTGGCCGCTGGCCGCATTGACGGCTACATCAGCGACATCCCGGCCGTGGAGTACTACATCAAAGACAAGCCCCAGTACCGCATCGCCGCCCGCATCCCTACCAACGAGCGTTATTCGTTCATGTTTGCCAAGACCTTCGCCGATGCCGGCAAGATCAATGACATCATCACCACGCTCAAAAAAGAAGGCTTTGTCGCTGCCACTCATCAAAAGTGGTTTGGCACCACCCCGCCGGCCACCTCGTCGAGCGTCAAGGTGATGGACGTGCCCAAGCTCTGAGCTTGCAAATCGGCAGGGCAGGTTCGCGGGGCCATCGCAGGTGGCAGGCCCGGCCCTTGACCCTGCGCTACCTTGGTGCCCGGCATGAACCTGATTGACACATTCTTCAACTGGGCGGTGTTCAGGGACTCTCTGCCAGCCCTGTTGCAAGGGTTGTGGATCACCATCCTGCTGGGCGTGGTCAGTATCGTGGCTGGCCTGGTCAGTGGCCTGCTGATGGCGCTACTTCGCCTGTATGCACCGGCACCTGTGCGGGCGTTGGCCCGCATCTACATTGACGTGTTCCGCTCCATTCCTTTGCTGGTGCTGCTGGTGCTGGTTTACTACGCGCTGCCCTTTGTGGGCATCCGTCTGAGCTCTTTTGCTTCGGCCGCCACGGCGCTGACCCTGGTGTCTTGCGCCTACACGGCCGAAATTTTTCGTGCTGGCATCGAGGCTATTCCCAAGGGGCAGTTCGAGGCGGCTGAGGCGATCGGGCTCGGGTTTTTCAGCAGCATGCGCGACGTGATCCTGCCGCAGGCTTTTCGGATCGTGGTGCCGCCGCTGACCAGCAACTGCATCAATGTGCTCAAGGACACTGCGTTGGCGTCGGTTGTGGCCATGCCCGACCTGCTCAAGCAGGCCACACAGGCGCAGGCGCTCTCGGCCAACCCCACACCGCTGATCGGCGCAGCGCTGCTCTACCTGTTGCTGCTGCTGCCCTTGGTGCGCTTGGTCGGCTATTTCGAGGCGCGCCACCGTGCTGCCACCCGTTGAAAGCCA
>CAMATS010000368.1 GCA_945861195.1 Rhodoferax sp. OV413 | reverse complement strand
ATCAGCTTTGGGCCGGCTATTCAGGTGTACTACCTGATTGCGGCCTACACCCTGGTGTCGGTGCTGCTGATGTACGCATTCACCCAAACGCCGCTGGGGCGCATGCTCAATGCGGTGCGCGACAACCCGGAGCGGGTGGAGTTCATTGGTTACAACCCGCAGCGGGTGCGTTACACCGCCTTCATCATTGCCGGCTTTTTTGCCGGAATTTCGGGTGGGCTCGGCGCGCTCACCTTCGAGATCGTCACAGCCGAGGTGGTGGGCGCAGCGCGCTCGGGCGCCTACCTGCTGTTCACCTTCCTGGGCGGCGCCACCTTCTTTTTTGGTCCTATTCTTGGCGCCGTGTTGATGGTGCTGGCTTTTGTGCTGCTCAGCGAAATTACCAAGGCATGGTTGCTTTATCTGGGCCTGCTTTTTTTGTTGATGGTGATGTTCGCGCCCGGCGGCCTCGCCAGCCTCATCATGATGAACCTGCAAATGGCCCGCTGGCGCAAGCTGGGTCGCTTGTTGCCAGCTTATGCCGCCCTGCTCGGGGCGGGCAGCGCGGTGCTGGTGGTCGCATTTGCCCTGATCGAGATGGTCTACCACCGCCAGTTAGGTGGCTCCGCGGGCCCCATGCTGCTGTTTTTGGGTCTTCAGCTTGACACCAGTTCGGCGCGGTCTTGGCTGGGCGCCTTTGGCTTGTTGATTGCGGCCGGCCTGGTGTTCAGGCCGGTATTGCACCGCTTTTCAGTGCAGTGGGATGCAGCGCAACATGAGATTGAACAGGCGCTGCAGTCTAAAGGGGGCTTGCCATGAGCGGGGCTACTGGCACGATCAGCGCACCGAGCCCTGCCAGCGCTGCGCGCAGCGGTGGTCCGGCGCTTGAGTTGCGAGCCTTGCACAAACGCTTTGGCAAGACCGACATCATCCGCGGTGTTGACCTGCGTGTGGCCACGGGCGAGCGGGTGGCCATCATTGGCCCCAACGGTGCGGGCAAATCCACGCTCTTCAACCTGATCAGCGGCCGCTTCGAGCCCAGCAGCGGTGAGGTGCTGCTGCACGGGCAACGCATCAACGGCAAAAACCCTATGAGATCAACCGGCTGGGCCTGTCGCGTAGTTTTCAGATCACCAACATCTTCCCCAAGCTCAGCGTGTTTGAGAACCTGCGCTGCGGCGTGCTTTGGAGCCTGGGCTATGGCTACACCTTCCTGAAGTTTCTGGTTGATCTTGATGATGCCAATGCCCGTGCGCAGCAACTCATGGCGATGATCGGCTTAGCCCATAAACGCGATGTGCTGGCCATCAATCTCACCTATGCCGAGCAGCGGGCGCTGGAGGTGGGCATCACCATCGGCGGCGGTGCCAGTGTGATTTTGCTCGACGAGCCCACAGCCGGCATGAGCCGCAGCGAAACCGCGCGTTTTATCGAACTCATCAAAGAGGTCACCGAGGGCAAGACCCTGCTGACGGTGGAGCATGACATGGGCGTGGTGTTTGGCCTGGCAGACAAAATTGCCGTGCTGGTGTATGGCGAGCTGATCGCCTTTGACACCCCGGAGGCTGTGCGTGGCGATGCCCGGGTGCAAGAGGCCTACCTTGGCACGGCCGTGGCCGAGCGGCCAGGCCAGGAAGCTTGACGATGCTGCAGATCGAAAATCTTCAGGCTTTTTATGGCAAAAGCCATGTGCTGCATGGCGTTAATCTGCGGGTTGGAGCAGGGGAAATAGTGGCTCTGTTGGGCCGCAACGGGTCTGGCCGCTCGACCACTGCCAAGGCCATCATGGGCCTGGTCGAGTGCCAGGGTTCAGTGCACTGGAAGGGCGCTCAAATTTTGGGGCGCAAGCCTTTTGAGATTGCCAAACTTGGCCTGGGCTATGTGCCCGAAAACCGCGACATTTTCCCCACGTTGACAGTGCATCAAAACCTGATGCTGGGGCAAAAACGAAGCGACCAAAAGGGCCGCTGGTCGTTTGAGGACATGTACCGCCTTTTCCCCCGCCTCAAAGAGCGGCAGCACAACGAGGCCGGCGTGCTCTCGGGCGGCGAGCAGCAGATGCTGACCCTGTGCCGCACCCTGATGGGTGACCCAGACCTGATCATCATCGACGAACCCACCGAGGGCCTGGCACCAAAAATCGTTGCGCTGGTTGCTGACTACTTGAAAACCCTGCGTGACCGCGGGCTGTCGGTGCTGCTGATCGAACAAAAACTCACCATCGCCATGGACATCTCTGACCGATGCCTGGTCATGGGTCATGGCAGCGTGGTGTTTGACGGCACCCCCGAAGCCCTGCGTGCCGACAGCGCCACCCGCCGCGAATGGCTGGAGGTTTGATGGAGGTTTGATGTGACGACGTCCGCAGGCCTGGCCAAGCCCAGGGTGCAACTGTCTAAATCTCTTCCGCCGTCCTTAGTCTCGGCCGTGACAAAACTGTCTTAAGCTTGGGGCTCCGAGAAATACAATTCTAAAAAGAACGCTCGTTCTATTTGCTTCCTGAAGGAAACCCCCATGACTGCCGACTACCGCGCGCAAGGCGACATCGCCGTAATCACTTTGAGCAACCCACCCGTCAATGGTTTGGGCCTGTCCACCCGGCAGGGCATTGCCCAGGGGCTGGCGCAGGCCAGTGCTGACGCGGCCATTGCAGCCATTGTCATTACCGGCGCGGGCAAGGCTTTTTCGGGCGGCGCCGACATCAAAGAGTTCGGCAGCTCCCGTGCCATGCAGGAGCCCAACCTGGGCAGTGTGATTGCCATGCTCGAGCAATCCGGCAAGCCGGTGGTGGCTGCGATTCATTCTGTGGTGATGGGCGGTGGCCTGGAACTCGCGCTGGGCTGCCATTACCGCATCGCAGCGCCCGGTTGCAGCGTGGCTCTGCCCGAGGTCAAGCTGGGTTTGATCCCTGGAGCGGGCGGCACGCAACGCTTGCCCCGTGTGCTGGGGGTTGAAGTCGCCCTCAACATGATTGTGAGCGGCGAGCCCGTCAAGAGCGAGATGTTGGCCATGCTTCCCGGCCAAAAACTGTTTGACAAGATGGCCGGCTCGGTCGATACCCTGGCAGAGGAGGCCCTGGCTTTTGCGCGCTCCATTGCCACCGTGCGGCCGCTCCCCTTGGTGCGCAACATGCCCTGCAAGCACCCCCAAGGCGACGCTTACTTCCAGTTTGCCCGCAACATGGTCAAGGGCATGGCCAAGAATTTCCCGGCGCCGCCCAAGTGCGTGGATGCAGTC
>CAMATS010000367.1 GCA_945861195.1 Rhodoferax sp. OV413 | reverse complement strand
GCTTCCGAGCGGAAACAAGGCGTGTGGGCCGTGAGGCGGATCGGCAGGGCCGACTCGGGCAGCAACTCATCACGCACAAAATTGGTTAGCGTCACCTCGCTGGTGGGAATAAGGTAAAACGCCGTGTTGTCGCTGGCCTCGCCGTCCTGCCCGCCCTTCTTAGTGGCAAACAGGTCGCCTTCAAACTTGGGCAGCTGGCCAGTGCCGCGCAGGGTGTCGGCGTTGACGATGTAGGGCGTGTAGCACTCGGTGTAGCCGTGCTGCTGGGTTTGCACATCGAGCATGAACTGCGCCAGCGCCCGGTGCAGCCGGGCGATCGGGCCCTTCATCACCGTGAAACGTGCGCCACTGAGCTTGACGCCCAGGCCAAAGTCAAGCCCCAGCGGCTCGCCCAGGTCCACATGGTCTTTGATGGGAAAGTCAAAGGCCTTGGGCGTGCCCCAGCTGCGCACCAGCACATTGCCCTGCTCGTCCTCACCCACCGGCACGCTCTCGTGCGGCAGATTCGGCACGGCCAGCAACATGGTTTGCAGTTCGGCCTGCAGTGCCTCCAGCCGTTTGGCAGAGGCCTCGAGTTCGTCCTTGATGCCGGCCACAGTGGCCATCACGGCATCAGCCTCGGCCTGGCCGGCGGCGCCGCGGGCCTTGAGCTGGCCAATTTGTTTGCTCAGGGTGTTGCGCTGGTTTTGCAACTCTTCGGTGCGCATCTGGATGGTCTTGCGCTCGGCTTCGAGCCGGCTGAAGGCCTCCACATCGAGAAAGGCTTGCGGCTTTTTGCGGGTTTCCAGCCGGGCCACGGCGCCGGCGAGGTCTTTGCGAAGCAGGGTGATATCGAGCATGGGTTAATTGTAGATTTTCAGGCTGTTGCAGCGTTCAGCGACGCCGGATCCAGGTTGGCGCCGCACAGAATCAGGCACACCGTCTCGTCCGGCCTGGGCACGTAGACCCCGGTCTGCAGGGCTGCCAGGCCCAACGCAGCGGCCGGCTCAACGGCCAGTTTGAGCTCTTGCCACAGCCACAACTGGGCGGCACGAATGGCAGCATCGGGCAGCAGCAGCGCGTCTTTGACGTGGCGCTGTGTCACGGCCCAAGAAATATCGCCAATGCGTTTGGCGCCCAGCGAATCGGCCGCAATGCCACCCACTGCCACATCGACCGGCGCGCCAGCCGAGCGCGCGCGGTGCAGCGTGGGCGCCAATTCTGGCTCGAGCGCCACTACCCGGGCCCGCTCGCCAAACCAGGATGCGATGCCGCCAATCAAACCGCCGCCGCCTACACTGACCAGCACACTGTCGGGCAGGCCGGCCTGGGCCTCGATCTCGGCGCCCAGCGTGGCGGCACCAGCCACCACCTCGACCTGGTCATAAGCGTGCATCAACAGGGCGCCGCTGAGTTTTTGTCGCGCCAGGCAGGCCTCAAAGGCCTGGGCATAGCCCTCGCCCACCACAGCCACCACGGCGCCGAGTTCGAGCAAGCGCTCTCGCTTGGCCAAGCTGGATACCGCCGAGACAAACACCTCACAGGGAACGCCCAGCGCCTTGGCGGCGGCAGCCGCTGCAATGCCGGCATTGCCACCAGAAGCAATGGTTACGCCGGCCGGCCCGATGGGCTGTGCGAGCATGCGGTTGAGCATGCCGCGGGCTTTGAAGCTGCCGCCAACCTGCTGGTGCTCGAGCTTGAACCAGACTTGGGCACAGCGAAGGCCCAGGTCTGCGCCAGGGAGTTTCCAAAGCGGCGTCTGACGCAAAAAGTGTCTTCCCCCCTGGTCCAGCCGGGCCAAGGCGGCGTCGATGTCAGGGCGGCCAAAACCAAGGCCAGCCAAGTCGGCCGGCTCAGTTTGCATGGCTGTCCAGCGGATGCTGGCCCGGGTGCACATCTGTTTTGGTGCCGGTGAGGTCGGGCTTGAGCCCCTTGGGCAGCGGGAACTTGATGGTTTCCTGGATGCCGTCCATCTTGCGCACCGACACCGCCCCCAGCGCCTTGATGCGGTCTATCACCTGGCGCACCAGAATCTCGGGGGCCGAGGCGCCAGCCGTCAGACCAACCCGCTGGCGGCCGTTGAACCATTCGGCCTGCAGCTCGTCGGCGCTGTCGACCATGTAGCTTTCGGTGCCGAGCTTGCGCGCCACCTCACGCAGCCGGTTGCTGTTGGAGCTGGTCGGGCTGCCCACCACAATCACCACGTCCACCTGCGGGCTCATCAGCTTGACCGCGTCCTGCCGGTTTTGGGTGGCATAGCAAATATCTTGTTGCTTGGGCTCGCGCACCTGCGGGAAACGGGCCTTGACCGCGGCGGCAATTTCGGCCGCGTCGTCCATGCTCAGCGTGGTTTGGGTCACCAGTGCCAGCCGCACAGTCTGGGCCGGCTGCACCCGCGCCACATCGGCCACGTCTTCCACCAGGTGGATGCCGCTATCAAGCTGGCCCATGGTGCCCTCCACCTCGGGGTGGCCCTTGTGGCCGATCATGATGAATTCAAAGCCCTCCTTGTGCAGCTTGGCCACCTCGACATGCACCTTGGTGACCAGCGGGCAGGTGGCATCAAAAATACGAAAGCCCCTGGCCACGGCCTCATCCTGCACCGCCAGGCTCACGCCGTGGGCCGAAAAAACCAGCGTCGCCCCGCTTGGCACATCAGCCAGGTCCTCGATGAATATGGCGCCTTTGGTTTTAAGGTCGTTGACCACATAGGTGTTGTGCACGATCTCATGGCGCACATAAATCGGCGCGCCAAATTTTTGCAAAGCCCGCTCAACAATCTCGATGGCGCGGTCCACACCTGCGCAAAACCCGCGTGGCTCTGCCAGCAGGATTTCCTGCGGCAGGATGGGGCCGTTAGCGGCGCTCACAGGATACCGATCACGTGCACTTCAAAGGTCACCGGCTGACCGGCCAGCGGGTGGTTGAAGTCAAACAACACCGCCTCACCGCGCTGGTCCTGGCGCAAGTCGCGCACCGCACCGGCGAACTGCCCCTGCGCGTCAGGGGTCGGGAACTGCACCACATCGCCCACCAAGTACGGGGTTCCAGCATCACCCAACTCGGCGAGCTCCTGGCGCGCCAGCCACTGCAGCATGGCGGGGTTGCGCTTGCCAAAGGCGATACCCGGCCCTAAATTAAAACTTGCGCGGCTGCCCTCGCGCAGGCCGATCAGGCAGGCCTCGACGGCCGGTGCCAAAGCGCCGCTGCCCAAAGTCAGGGTGGCAGGCGACCCGCCAAAGGTGTTGATGACATCGCCCG
>CAMATS010000366.1 GCA_945861195.1 Rhodoferax sp. OV413 | reverse complement strand
AGCTTAAAGCCGCCGTGCAGTTCGCCCAGCAAGGCGTGGGCCGGCAACTGGCACTGGGCAAAACGCAGGGTGGCCAGCGGGTGCGGCGCCATCACGGCAATATGCTCTGAGGCATCCAGCCCGGGCGTGCTGGCATCCACGATGAAGGCGCTGATACCACGCGTGCCGGCCTCGGGGGCGGTTTTGGCAAACACGCAGTAGTAGTCGGCGATGCCGCCATTGCTGATCCAGGTCTTGCTGCCGTCCAGCACAAAACCTGTCGCCGCGGCATGGGTCTGAGAGGCCACAGTTTTCATCGCACCGGCATCAGAGCCGGCGTCCGGCTCGCTCAGGGCAAAGGCGGCAATCTTGTCGCCCCGGGCCACCGCCGGCAAGTAAGCGGCCTGCTGCGCCGGGCTGCCGGCCAGGGTGATGGCGCCACTGCCCAGGCCCTGCATGGCAAAGGCAAAGTCAGCCAGCGGCGAGTGGTAGGCCAGGGTCTCGCGCAGCACCACCAGCGCGCGCGAATCCAGCGCCGCCAAGGCCCCGCCAAAGGCCGCCGGCACGCAGTAGCGCAGCCAGCCGGCGTCGCCCAGTGCACGCACCCAGGCGCGGCAGGCGGCGCGGTCGTCCTGCTCGTCAATCTGCTGCTGTGGCACCCAGTCGATCAGTGCAGCGCCCAGGCTGCGGTGTGCCGCGTAAAAAAACGGCAGCGCCAGGTGATCGGTGGGGGCCATCTCAGTCGCCCTCGAAAAGTGGTTTTTGCTTGGCCGCAAAGGCCTCATAGGCCCGTCGGAAATCCTGTGTTTGCATGCAAATGGCCTGGGCCTGCGCCTCGGCCTCAATCGCCTGCTCGATGGTCATGGCCCACTCTTGCTGCAGCATGGTCTTGGTCATGCCGTGCGCAAAGGTCGGGCCGCTGGCGAGTTCGCTGGCCAGTGCTTGCGCCTTTTCCAACAGTTCGGCCGGCTCGTGCAGGGCATTGAAAAAGCCCCAGGCCAGGCCCTCAGACGCGGTCATGGCGCGCCCGGTGAACAGCAGCTCAGAAGCGCGGCCCTGGCCAATCAGCCTTGGCAGCAGGGCACAGGCGCCCATATCGGCACCAGCCAGCCCGACCCGGGTGAACAAAAACGCGGTTTTAGCCGCCGGCGAGCCCAGCCGCATGTCGCAGGCCAGCGCCATCATGGCCCCGGCACCGGCACAAATACCGTCTATGGCGCCAATGACCGGTTGCGGACAATTGCGCATGGCCTTGATCAGGTCGCCGGTCATGCGGGTAAACGCCAGCAGCTCGGGCATGCTCATGCGGGTGAGTGGGCCGATGATCTCGTGCACATCGCCGCCCGAGCAAAAATTTCCGCCGGCACCGGTCACCACCACCGCCTTGACATCGGTGCTGCTGCGCAGGGCGTGGAACAGGCTGCGTAGTTCGTTGTAAGAGTCAAAGGTGAGCGGATTTTTGCGCTCGGGCCGGTTCAGGATGATGGTGCCCACGCCATTGCCGTACTGCCAGGCAAAGTGCCGGGCCTGGTAGCCCGCGGTGGCCTCGAACTGGCTGTGCATCGGGTTGTTGGCGGCGATGTAATGCTTCATGGGGTGTCGGTTTGGGTGAGATTAGGCGGCTGGGTTGTTTGGGCGGACTGGGCCTGGCTGTGCGCCTTAACCCGGCCAAGCAGCCGGTACAGGGTTGCCACTTCTGTGTCGTCCAGGGCAGAGAAGGCGTCAACAATCCAGCCCTCGTGCTGCTGCGCCATAGCGCCGAACTGCGCGCGCCCCGACGGCGTGAGCTGTACCCGGTAGGCCCGCCGGTCGCCAGCCACCTCCTGCCGCCGCACCAGGCCCTCGCTGACCAGCTGGTCGGTGATGCCAGTGACATTGCCGCCGGTGACCATCATGCGGCGCGACAACTCGTTCATCTTCAGACCATCGGGCGCACGTTCGAGTTGCGCCATCAGGTCAAAGCGCGGCAGGGTGGTGTCAAATTGCTCGCGCAAGTCGGCCCGAACATGGGTCTCGATCAACTGGGTGCAGGTCAGCATGCGCAGCCACAAACGCAGCGCCTGCGGGTGTTCGGCCTTTGTGGTGCCCTGGAGGCGGGCTTCTTTATCCATGCTGCTTGGCGAGCTCGCGGTAAAGCTGGTCCCGCCCACTGAGGTACTGGCGCGGCCAGTCAACGGCGCGGCTTTGTAGCTTGGCGGCTTGGTGCAGGGTCCAGGCTGGGTCGGCCAGGTGCGGTCGGGCAATGGCACACAGGTCTGCCCGGCCGGCAGCAATGATGCTGTTGGCCTGGTCGGCATCGGTGATGGCGCCCACTGCGATGGTCTGGATACCGACCTCGTTGCGGATGCGGTCGGAAAACGGCGTCTGGTACATGCGGCCGTAGACCGGTCGGGCGGCGCGGCTGGTCTGGCCGGAAGACACGTCGATCACGTCGCAGCCGGCGGCCTGGAACAGCCGGGCCATGGCCACCGCGTCATCGGCCGTGTTGCCGCCAGGCGCCCAGTCGTGCGCCGAAATGCGCACGCTCATCGGCCTGGCCGCCGGCCAGACGGCACGCATGGCGGCGAACACCTCGAGCGGGTAGCGGCAGCGCTTGGCCAGGCTGCCGCCGTAGTCGTCGCTGCGCAGGTTGGCAAGGGGCGTGAGAAAAGACGACAACAGGTAACCGTGGGCGCAGTGCAGCTCCAACCAGTCAAAACCAGCGGCGGCAGCACGCTGGGTGGCCGCTACAAACTCGTCGCGCACCCGGTCCATGTCGGCCCGGCTCATGGCCTGCGGCACCTGGTTCTGCGGGCCATAGGGCACATCGCTGGCGGCCAGCAGCGGCCAGTTGGCACCGGGCACCTCCAGTGGCTCGTCGGTCTGCGCCCAGCCGACCTGGGTCGAGCCTTTGGGGCCGCTGTGGCCCAGCTGCAGGCCGATGGCGGCGCTGCTCTGGCCGTGCACAAAATCAACCACCCGTTTCAGGGCTGCCTCCTGGGCTGCACTCCACAAGCCGGTGCAGCCCGGGGTGATGCGCCCCTCGGGGCTGGGGCTGGTCATCTCCACCATCACCAGCGCGGCTCCACCCAGGGCGCGGGCACCCAAGTGCACCAGGTGAAAGTCTTGCACCAGACCATCCACCGCGCTGTAGGTGGCCATGGGGGAGACCACAATGCGGTTCTTCAAGGTCAGGCCGCGCACCGTCAGCGGCAGCAGCATGGGCGCTACCGGTTTACCGCCGGCCAGCCAGGCTTCAAAGCCGCCCAGCCAGGCGGCGTCGCGCAG
>CAMATS010000365.1 GCA_945861195.1 Rhodoferax sp. OV413 | reverse complement strand
CACCGCATGCCCGGTTTGTTCGAAGTCTTGCGCGGCATCATCGACGAACGCCGCCGTGCAGGCCAAAGCTTTGGGCATTTTTTGTTGCTGGGCTCGGCGTCGCTGGACTTGATGCAGCAAAGCAGCGAAACCTTGGCCGGACGCGTGGCCTACCTCGACATCGGCCCCATTCACGCGCTGGAGTGGCCGGCTGCCGATTTGGACACACTGTGGTCACGCGGCGGTTTTCCGGACAGCCTCTTGGCCGCCAGCGATGCGGCCAGCCTGCGCTGGCGCGAAGACTTTGTGCGCAGTTACTTGCAGCGCGATATGCCCATGTTTGCGCCGCGCCTGCCCGCCGAAACCGTGGGCCGCCTCTGGACCATGCTGGCCCACCAACAAGGGGCCCTGCTGCAACAAAGCCGTCTGGCCAGTGGCTTGGGCGTGAGCAGCCCAGCGGTAGAGCGCTACATCGACTTGCTGGTGGACCTGCAACTGGTGCGCCGCCTGCGGTCATGGAGTGGCAACGTGGGCAAACGCTTGGTCAAAGCGCCCAAGGTCTATGTGCGCGACAGCGGGCTGGTACACGCTTTGTTGGGCCTGGGCAACTTACATGACTTGGCCGGGCACCCTGTGTGTGGCCCCAGTTATGAGGGCTTTTGCATCGACAACCTGATGGCTGTTGCCAACCCGCAATGCACGGCTTACAGCTACCGCACCCACGCAGGCGCCGAGATCGACCTGTTGATCGAACGTGCCGGCCAGCCCTGGATGGCCATCGAAATCAAGCGCTCCACCGCGCCGACCTTGAGCAAAGGTTTTGATGTCGCGTGCGCAGACTTGAACATCGAGCAGCGCTACGTGGTTTATCCAGGCACCGAGCGCTTTCCGATGCGCTACGGCACGCAGGCGATTGGGCTGGTGGCGTTGATGCAGGTGCTGCGCATGACGTGAAGCCCCACACACGGATGGCGCCCCCGTCGTGCGTCTTTTTGGCAGGGTCGGCTGCAAAGAGTTTCGGCACCAGTTTTGTTAGTGTGCCAATCATCAACGTAGCATCTCACTGCGTGATGTCGTGGGGTTTCAATCGGGTCAGTTGGGCCGCTACCGCAGCAAACCCGCCGCCCCCGCCAGACAGCCCAGGCTGGCCACCAGGGTGAGGCGGCGGCGTAGCGGCAGCCAGGCCTGCAGTTGGTAGTGCGGGTAGCGGCGCTCATCAACCAGCAGGCACAGCCCCAGCAATACGGACAGGCCGAGCAGGCCCCAAGTTGGCGGTAGCAGCAGCGCCAACCACGCCAGCAGGCTCGGCGCTACGCCCCAAAGGTAGGGACCGGCCCCTGCGCTAGTGTGGTCGCGCATGGCCAGGCCCCAGTGGATGGCTCCGAGAAAGCTGGCGATGGTGGCACCATAGCCTGCCAGCGCGTGGCTGATGGCGCCTTGTTGTTCAAGCGCTGGCCACCACAGCGCCAGCGCCAGCCCGGCAAACGGGATCAACCCGCCGGCACCGAGCCAGTTGGCCCAGGCTGGTGGCGCGGTCACCAAAGGCACCGTCATGCCGGGTCTGGCGGTTCGGCGCCCGGCGCCTGTGCCGGGGCGGGCGCCGCGTCGCCCATGGCGGCGGGCGCGCACATGACGCTGCCGTTCCACTGCTGGCCGCACCAGCAGTAGCCTTCGGCGTGGATCAACCAGGTACCGGTGCCGCAGCAGCGCTCATCGTCTTCCATGGTGGGGTCTTTCGCGTCAGGTTAATCGGCGTGATTGTCCCCAAACCCGGATGGTTTTGCCGGGATCGGGGCACTGTCAAAATTAGCCATGGCCATGAACCCCGTCAACCCCAAGAAACTGCTGTTGAGCAAATGGACTGCCGTGCAGCCGATCGCTCGGAACAAACACTTTTTGGTGGCCAAGGTGATCTTGCCCGAGCCGCCGGCGCTTGCGGTAGAGTGGGTAGACCTGGAGGCGGTGCATTCCAAAACCATCACCCGCATTGCTTGGCGTGAGCTGCGAGATGCCAGCCATTGGCGCCAGGGCTGGGTTTGATTTTGTTATTGTTTAAATAGCTATAAACCTAATATCCACGTTGCCTAGAGGCCTAAAACATACAGAGAAATTTAAAGCCTATGACCACCTTCGCCCATTACCCCAGCCTGAAAGACCGCACTGTTTTGATCACTGGTGGCGCCACCGGCATCGGTGCTTGCCTGGTCGAGCAGTTCGCAGCTCAGGGCGCGCGCGTTGGTTTTCTGGACATCGACACGGAGGCCGGTGCCGCGCTGGCCCAGCGCCTGGCTGAGGCGCAGCACGCGCCGCTGTTTGTCCTGGCCGATTTGACCGACATCGCCTCCCTGACGCGTGGCATCGACGCGGTGCGCCAGCACTTTGGCCCGATCACCGTGCTGCTGAATAACGCGGCCAACGACCAGCGCCACAAGGTCGAGGACACCACGCCCGAGAGTTGGGACGCCGCCATGGCGGTCAACCTCAAGCACCAGTTTTTTGCCGCCAAAGACGTCGCCGCTGACATGCGCCAGACCGGGGCTGGGTCCATCGTCAACTTTGGCTCGGTGAGCTGGATGCTCAAGATGGGCGGCATGCCGGTCTACACCACGGCCAAGGCGGCGGTGCAGGGCCTCACGCGCAGCCTGGCGCGCGATTTCGGGCCCTTCAACATCCGGGTCAACACCCTGGTGCCGGGCTGGGTCATGACCGACAAACAATTGCGCCTGTGGGTGACCGACGCCGGCCGCGCCGACATCGCGCGCGGCCAGTGCCTGCCGCAATTGCTGATGCCCGACCACATTGCGCGCATGGCGCTGTTTCTGGCGTCTGACGACAGCGCCATGTGCACGGCGCAAGACTTTGTGGTGGATGGCGGCTGGGTTTGACCCGGTTTGCACGGGCTGGCAAGATGCTTCTGGTGGCTGACACACCAGTCCAACACCGACGCCATGCACCTTGATGGGCGGCATCTCTAGCGGAGGGGCTCAATTGGTTTTGACGCGCTCGTACAGCGGCAGCACCTTGGGCAAATTGGCCTCGATGTCGCCGATGCGGGTGCTGCCCGACGGGTGGGTGGACAGCCACTGTGGCGGTGCGCCTTTGTTGGCAGCGCTCATTTTTTGCCAAAGGGTCACGCCAGCGCGCGGGTCGTAGCCGGCGCGGGCCGCCAGCTCCATGCCAACCAGGTCGGCCTCTGATTCGTTGTCGCGGCTGAACTGCAAGGTGAGCAGCTGTGCGCCGTAGTTGGTGACGGTTTGCCCGATCTGGCCCAGCCCGAGCAGTTGGGT
>CAMATS010000364.1 GCA_945861195.1 Rhodoferax sp. OV413 | reverse complement strand
GCGTTGCGCATCTCCACGCTGGACAGCAGCACCCAGTAGAGGGCAATGAACACCGGGATCTGCACCATGATCGGGAAGCAACCACCCATGGGGTTGACTTTTTCTTCGCGGTAGATGCGCATCATCTCCTGCTGCATCTGCTGCGGCTTGTCCTTGAGACGCTCACGCATCTCCATCACCTTGGGGTTGACGGCCTTCATTTTGGCCATGCTGGCGTAGGCCTTGGCATTGAGCCAGTAAAAGGCGATTTTCAGCAACAGCACCAGTGCAACGATGGACCAGCCCCAGTTGTTGATATAGCCTTGTACACGGTCGAGCAACCAATACAAAGGTTTGGCCAAAATGGTCAGCCAGCCATAGTCTTTGACCAACTCCAGGCCCGGCGCCAAGGCTTCCAGCACTTTTTCTTCCTGCGGGCCAGCAAAAAAGTTGGCTTCCAGCGACTTGCTGGCCCCGGGCTCAATGCTGCCCAACTGCGCAATCATGCCTGCTGCATACAGGTTGGTATCGACTTTGCGCATGAACAAATCTCTCTGCACGCCATCGGGCAGCAACCAGGCGCTCGCAAAATAGTGCTGCACCATGGCAAGGTAGCCATTGGTCGAAGTTTTTTCAATTTCAATCTTGTTTTTTTCGATATCAGAAAACTCCACCTTTTGGTATTTTTTAAGCTCGGTGTAAACCGCCGGGCCGGTGAACGTGGAATAAAACGCCGACTCGCCCGCCGGTTTGTTGCCATCACGCACCAGTTGCAGATAAAGCTGCGGCGCCACAGCTGCCGAGCCCACATTGAGGATCTGGTGTTTGACCTTGATCGCGTAGGAGCCCCGTTTGAGGGTGTAGGTCTTGACCAATTTAACGCCGCCCACTTCCCCCGACTCAAAGCTCAGAACCAGCTCGTCCACACCCGGCTTGAGTTGCCGCTCCCCCGGCGCGAGTGTCATAGCGGTTTTATGTGTAGGTAGCGGACTTAGCGCGGCCCCCCCAATCAAGCCAGTCTGGGCCAAATAAACCCGCTCTTTGCTGTCATCGAGCAAAACAAAGTTGCGGCTCTTGTTCTCCATGTCAATATGCTGCAGAAACTCTGTGCGCAACAGCGATCCACCATCGGTATCAAAGGTCAGCTTGAAGACATCGGTAGTTACCACGATTCGTTCGCGCGCCAGGCTCGGGGCACTTGGCACAGCCCCAAGCGGATCCGGCGCCACGCCGGGTACGGACTGCGCCCCAACCTGCGCCGCCACCGCCGGGGTCGCCGTGGGCACCGTGGATGCAGCAGCAGGGCTTGCAGGCGGTGCGCTTGCGCCGCTTTGAACCGAGGCTGGGAAAAAGGTGGCCTTGTGCCCGTTATAGACCTGCCACTGATCCCACAACAACACCATGGAAAAGCCAAAAACCACCCACAAGATGGTGCGGCGTATATCGTTCATGAAGACTTCTCAGGGGTAGATGAAGGAAACAGCCGGGAAAACAGCCCGGGTTTGTGCTCGGACACAGGGTCGAAGCCGCCGTCGCACCAAGGGTGACACCTGCCAATTCGGGCCAGGGTCAGGTAAGCGCCGGCCAGCGCCCCGTGCCGCTCAAGCGCTTCGAGCGCGTAGCGCGAACAGGTCGGCTCAAAGCGGCAGGATGAACCCAGCCAAGGGCTGAGCAACAAGCGGTAGCCCTTGACCAGCAGGATCAAGCTGGTGCGGATCATGGCGCGCCAGGCCCGGGGGACGCCTTGACACCGGCCAAGCCAAGGCTGAACAATTGATGCAACTCAAGCCTAATGGCTGCTTTGAGAGGCTCAGACGAGGCGCTGACAAATCGGGATTTGTCAAAACCAGCACGCAACCTGATGACCAGCGCAACATCTGCCATCAAGGGTGCAAAGGCTTGGCCGACACTGAAGACCTGCCGCTTGATGGTGTTGCGAGTAACCGCCCTCTTGGCACACCGCTTAGGCAGGACCGCACCAACCCAAACCCCTCCGGTTTTGGCCATTGCGGCGAGAGGCGATTCTGTACTCAGAGCTACAGAATGCTTGATCAAGGATGGGTTCAGGTGCTCGACATGCAAGGCAAAGTGCTCGGTGCGTGCCGCGGTGCGGGCAGCCATGACCACCTGAAACTCGCGCCACAAGCGAATGCGCTGCAATGGGAGGCGGCGCTGGGCTGGCGTTTTGGTCGCAGCAGAAAGCGAGTAACCGACTTACACCGCCAGGCGCTTGCGGCCTTTGGCCCGGCGCGCGTTGATAACCGCACGCCCACCGCGGGTTTTCATGCGAACTAAAAAGCCATGGGTGCGGGCTCGGCGGATCTTGGAAGGTTGGTAAGTGCGTTTCATGGTGCAAATCTTAGAGTGCTTGGGCAGTACCCAGACATTGTCTAGGAACCCACCAGCCACGGGGTTTTTCTTCTGACATCGTCAGCGTAACCGCGCATTATCACAAAAAATTGCCGCGCCTCAAAAATTTTTGTTCTGCGCGGCCAAAGCATGGGCCACCTGCGCGTGGTTTCTGCTGCTTTCGAGCAGCCGTCCTGGCTTGTGGATAAATTCTGAATAAATTGCACTATGATGGAACTAGACCAAGCATTTATCCACAGAGACCAGACAGACCCATGACAAGCGGCGTAAGCGTCAGCGAAGCTGATCCCAGCAGCCGAGAGGCGGGAGATATGTTGTGGCAGTCCTGCATTGAGCAACTGGCCCGGGAACTGCCAGAACAGCAGTTCAACACCTGGATCAAACCCCTGTCGGCGCAAGTCTCAGACAAACTCTCTGAGGTCACAATTTTTGTGGCAAACCGATTCAAGATGGACTGGATAAGAACCCAATACAGCAGTCGGATTTCTCACCTGCTGGAGAAGTTTTCTGGCCAGTCTGTAGTGCTTCAGTTGGCACTTGCTCTCAAAGAGCAGCCTGTGAGAGTTGAGCTTGCGGCTTACATTGCCGATATTTTGCCTTCGGAGGATGGTTCTGGCGCCGAGCTTGGACGCCCCACCGAAACCCAGAAAAATCGGCTCAATGCGGGCCTGAACTTTGACACGCTGGTCGAGGGCGGGGCAAACCGTATGGCACGGGCGGCAGCCATGCACGTAGCAAGCATGCCGGGCCACCTGTACAACCCGCTGTTTATTTATGGCGGCGTCGGCCTGGGCAAAACCCACCTGATGCACGCGGTTGGCAACTGCCTGCTGGCTGAGCGCCCAAATGCAAAAGTTCTCTACATCCATGCTGAGCAATTTGTCAGTGATGTGGTTAAAGCCTACCAACGCAAGGCATTTGATGAGTT
>CAMATS010000363.1 GCA_945861195.1 Rhodoferax sp. OV413 | reverse complement strand
GCCGGCAACGCCCGGCTCACCAGGTCCAGGTCGGCCGGGTCGGTCAAAAACAGCGTGGTGCCGGCTTCGCCGCCAGGCTCCAGGTCTTGCGCGCCAGCCTCAATGGCGGCCAGCTCGGGGTCGGCACCGACCACGGCCGGCTCGGCCTCGATCATGCCCAGGTGGTCAAAATCCCAGGCCACCGAACCCGCAGTGCCCAGTTGCCCTTTGCGAAACAACACCCGCATTTCAGGGGCGGTGCGGTTCACGTTATCGGTCAGGCACTCCACCATCACCGCCACCCGGTGCGGCGCAAAGCCTTCGTAGATCACGTGCTCAAAGTTCACCGCCTCGCCGGTCAGGCCAGCGCCCTTCTTGATAGCCCGCTCCAGCGTTTCCTTGGGCATAGAGACCTTACGCGCCTGCTCCACCACCAGCCGCAAGCGGGCGTTGGAGGCCGGGTCGGCACCACTGCGTGCGGCCAGCATGATGTCCTTGGACAATTTACCGAAGATGCGGCCCCGGGCATTGGCGGCGAGGTCTTTGTGTTTGGCTTTCCACTGTGCGCCCATATTGGCAAATCCTTGTTGTGATCGGTGCTGGCTCAGGCCCAGAACGGGTCGAGCCGGCGGGTGAAATTGGCCAGGTCTTCAAAATACGGCAGGGCGCCACCGTCGATGGCGTGAAACTCCCAGTTGCTGCGACCATCCACCGTGTGGCGGCCCTGGTAGTCGGTAAAGTCGCCGCGCGTGGCCATCGACACCCAGACCGGGAAGGTCAGGGCCTCGTACAGGGTGTTGATGTCGGCGCTGAACATTTGGGCCGACACAAAATACAGGGGCGCGAAACGGGCGCCCGGCTGCCGAGTGATGAGCAGGTCGTAGCGCCACAGCGCTTCGTCAATGGCGGCTGAGCCCCAGGTCCGGGCCAGAAAGTAGCGGATCACAGCCGGCCGGGTCAAGGTCTTGTAAATGCCTTCAGCCCACCGCGGCCACCGCAACAACCTGAGCAGCCAGGCCGGGCCGACCACCCCGCCCGCGGGCCCATAGCGCCTGCGTTTGCCACTGAACCCGGTCGGGCTGACCAAGGCCATGCGCCGGATGAACTGCGGCATCTCGCAACCAAGGCGGGCCACAAACTCGCTCGACAGTGAGAGCGCTAAGACATCGGCAGCGACGCCACCCTGCTCGGCCTGAATGGCCGCCAGCGCGGCGTGCAGGGCATCTGTCATCAGCCGCGGTGTGTAGGGCCGATCACTGCGATCAGAAAAACCAAAACCCGGCAACTCCAGCGCGTACACCGCCCGCTGCTGGCGGTAGTGGGCAAACAAGGGCGCCACCTCGGCCGCCGAGCCCGCAGCATTGACACTGTGCACCAGCAGCAGCGGCGGCAGCCCGCTGCCCGCACCCTCGGGTCGGGCACTGTACAAACTAAGTCGACCAGCCGCAGAGTCCAGATCCCTGCGCGGCGCAGGGAAGGCTAGGGGCAGTGAGCTGTCACTCATGAGCGAGCGGCAGTTGCTCCAAAACCACCCACTCAGCAATGGGCACATGGCTGGACGAATGGCAAATGGCCAGGCGGTCAAACACAATGGTCTGCTCCGCATAATCACTGGCCAGCAGTTGGCGCTGCCTGGCATAGGCCTCATGGGCATCGCCATAGGCCAGACTCAAGTGGGGAAACGGCGACAGGCCGTCAGCCGTGCCAGTCATGGTCTGGGCGGCAGCTTGCATCTCTTCAAACCCCTGGTGTGCCTCAAAGCGCAGAAATAAGCATCGGAAGAAGTGCGGGGTGCCATCCAAAAGCGCCACCGGCCAATGCTGAACGGGCGTTTGTGCCGCCAGGTGCGCAAGCGTTGGCCGCAACTGTTCTGGCGACAGGGCGACATCGCCCTGAATGGTCACGTGGGGGGCAAATAACGGACCATCCAGCTCGGTCGATAAGCGCCTGACTATCGCGGCCAAGGCGACTTCATGATCGGCACGCGGAAGCAGCCAAATGGAATATTGGGGACGATCGGACACTAGGACACTCCTGCCTGGTGGGGGACTTGCCAAGCCGGCGCTTGACAACTCGTTGATCCGGGCCAACTCATGAAATTTCAATTTATCCATCAAGCCTCTCAAGCGATGATAGCCCGTGAAGACTGACTGAACTGGCTAAACCGGCTATCGGCTAAGGTGAGACGGCGCTCGAATGTCACCTGCTCGACACATTTTTGTCTTACCGTCTGCTCCATGGGTTTGCTTAACTTCAGTCATTTAGGAAGCGTTTGAGCCATGGCCCAAGTTTTACTTGATAACTTGACTAAACGCTGGGGCGCTCACGCGGCGGTGAACAATGTCAGTTTGCTTGTGCCGCAAGGCCAGCTCGTGGCCATACTGGGACCCTCTGGTTGCGGAAAATCAACCCTCTTACGACTGATTGCCGGATTGGAAGAACCGAGCTCTGGCAGGGTCGAGATCAACGGACAGGACGTCACCAAATTGTCGCCATCGGAGCGGCAGATCTCCATGGTGTTCCAGTCCTACGCCCTGTTTCCACACCTGTCAGTGGCTGAGAATGTGATCTTCGGCTTGAAGGTACGCAAGGTAGCCAGGGCAGAACGCAGCGAGCGCTTAAAGCGCGTGGCAGAGCTGGTGGAATTGACGCCCTACCTTGAGCGCAAGCCCGCCCAGTTGTCAGGTGGGCAGCGGCAACGTGTCGCCCTGGCACGGGCCATCATTGCCGAGCAACCCGTGTGCCTGATGGACGAACCCCTTTCCAACCTGGATGCGCAGCTTCGGCATGAGATGCGGGTTGAAATCCGCGCCTTGCAGCAACGCCTGGGCATGACCATGGTCTACGTCACGCACGACCAAACAGAAGCCATGACCATGGCCGATTTGGTGGTTTTGATGCGCAACGGCGGCATTGAGCAGGCGGGTGCACCCACTGACATCTACAACCGGCCAGCGACATCTTTCGTGGCCAGCTTTGTGGGTGCGCCGCCGATGAATCTGGTGCCCGACGGCAATATCGTCAGGGGCATCCGTCCCGAACACATACGGCTGGGTGCGGGCGATGATGGCGACATAGCACGCAAGGGCAAGATCACAGCTGTCGAATACATGGGCGCTGACACCATCGTCACCGTGCTGACCGGCGAGGCTTATCGCGTGTCAATGCGCCTGCCTGGTGCATCTTCGCTGAGGGCCGGTGATGCGCTTGATTTTCACTGGCGCCAGCAAGACGAGAGCCAATTCGACAACACAGGTCGGCGACTCCCAAGGTCGCAAACAGCGCCAGGATAAGTTTGTCCATTCACAA
>CAMATS010000362.1 GCA_945861195.1 Rhodoferax sp. OV413 | reverse complement strand
GACGCCTATGTCAAATTAGCGCAAAAAGAAGGCTACCGCTCCAGAGCCGCTTACAAGTTACAGGAAATTGACGAAACCTTGAGGCTGATCAAGCCAGGTGATCTGGTGATTGACCTCGGTTCGGCACCGGGGGCCTGGAGTCAGTATGTTCAGCGCAAGCTGTCCCCCAGAGTAGTCGTCGCGGCTGAGCTCGGTCCAGCCCGCGGCCGAATCTTGGCGCTAGACATCCTGCCCATGGTCGCCGTGGAGGGGGTGCTTTTTTTACAAGGCGATTTTCGCGATGATGCAGTTCTGCAGCGCCTCACTCTGGAGCTGCAGGGGGTCAAGGTAGACCTGGTGCTGTCCGATATGTCACCCAATTTGTCGGGAATTGAGTCGGCCGACTCGGCGCGCATCGAGCATTTGGTGGAGCTGGCGCTCGAATTTGCCGCCAGGGAGCTCAAACCGCAGGGGGCATTGGTCGCCAAAGTGTTCCATGGTGGCGCCTACAACGGCCTGCTGGCCCGCTTCAAGCAGACCTTTGAGATGGTCAAGCCGATCAAGCCGCGGGCCTCCCGGGGCCGCTCTTCGGAAACCTTTCTGGTTGGGCGAGGCCTGCTCAGGCCTTGATGTAAGACCGACTCGCAACCTTCCTGGCTGAGGCCCAAGGTCCAAATGAGCGTTTTGGGTGGAGATGGTGCAAGGCAGGCGAGGCGGGCTAAGGTGGTCGGATGTGGTCGGAGGTGGTGATTACTAAGGGCCTGGGGAAGTAGGGCTAAGCCCGAGGCATCTTGAAAACACTAAAATAAGGCCCAGATGTGTCGAAGCATGACATTCATGTCCTAACTGGAGCTCCGCTTGAACAATCCGTGGTTTTCGAAAATAGCAGTCTGGCTTGTGATCGCACTGGTATTGTTTACTGTCTTCAAGCAGTTCGATACCCGCAGCGCATCCGGTGCCGGAAACCTGGGCTACTCTGACTTTTTGGAAGAGGTTCGGGGCAAGCGCATCAAGAGTGCCGTGATCCAAGAAGGTCAAGGCGGCACTGAAATTTTGGCTGTTACCAATGACGACCGAAAAGTCAGAACCACGGCCACCTACTTGGACCGTGGCCTGGTCGGGGACCTGATTGCCAATGGCGTCAAATTCGATGTCAAGCCCCGCGAAGAAGGCTCTCTGCTCATGACCCTGCTGGTGAGCTGGGGCCCCATGCTGCTCCTGATCGGGGTTTGGGTCTATTTCATGCGGCAGATGCAGGGGGGCGGTAAAGGCGGGGCCTTCAGCTTTGGCAAAAGCAAGGCGCGCATGATGGATGAAAGCACCAACCAGGTCACCTTTGCTGATGTTGCGGGTTGTGATGAGGCCAAAGAAGAAGTGAAGGAAGTGGTTGATTTTCTCAAAGACCCGCAAAAATTCCAAAAGTTGGGTGGTCGTATTCCGCGCGGTTTGTTGCTGGTTGGGCCGCCTGGCACTGGCAAAACCCTATTGGCCAAGGGCATCGCCGGTGAGGCCAAGGTGCCGTTTTTCTCTATTTCGGGGTCTGACTTCGTTGAAATGTTTGTCGGAGTCGGAGCCGCCCGGGTGCGAGACATGTTTGACAACGCCAAGAAAAACGCACCCTGCATCATCTTCATTGATGAAATTGATGCGGTCGGACGCCAGCGAGGTGCCGGCTTGGGAGGCGGTAATGACGAACGCGAGCAAACCCTCAATCAAATGCTCGTCGAGATGGACGGCTTTGAGACCAATGTGGGCGTGATTGTGGTCGCAGCCACCAACCGGCCAGACATTTTGGACTCTGCCCTGCTGCGCCCTGGCCGGTTTGATCGCCAGGTGTATGTCACCCTGCCCGATATCCGTGGCAGGGAGCAGATTTTGAATGTGCACATGCGCAAGGTGCCGCTGGGGCAGGATGTCAATGCCGGCATCATCGCTCGGGGTACCCCGGGCATGTCGGGCGCTGATCTGGCAAATCTGTGCAATGAGGCTGCGCTGATGGCAGCGCGCCGCAATGCCCGTACGGTGGAAATGCAAGACTTTGAAAAGGCAAAAGACAAAATCCTGATGGGCCCCGAGCGCAAAAGCATGGTCATGCCCGAGTCCGAGCGCAGGAACACTGCGTACCACGAGTCTGGCCATGCCCTGATAGGCAAATTGCTCGCCAAGTGCGACCCGGTGCACAAGGTCACCGTGATTCCGCGCGGCCGCGCTTTGGGTGTGACCATGAGCCTGCCGGCCCAGGACCGCTACAGCTACGACAGCGAGTACATGCTGCACCAGATCAGTATGCTGTTTGGGGGGCGTATTGCCGAAGAAGTTTTCATGAAGCAAATGACCACTGGCGCCAGCAACGATTTTGAGCGGGCCACCCAAATCGCTCGTGACATGGTGACCCGTTACGGGATGACCGATGCGCTTGGGCCTATGGTTTACGCAGAGAACGAGGGCGAGGTATTTTTGGGCCGCTCGGTCACAAAAACGACCAATATGAGCGAGCAAACCATGCAAAAGGTGGATGCCGAGGTGCGCCGTATCATTGACCAGCAGTACAGCTTGGCGCGCAAGCTCATTGAGGACAACAGCGACAAGATGCATGCCATGGCCAAGGCCCTGCTGGAGTGGGAAACCATAGACAGCGACCAACTCGATGACATCATGGCCAGCAGGGAGCCGCGTCCACCCAAAGATTGGACGCCTCGTACCCCCTCCTCGGGCAGCGACAGCAGCGGCGGCAGCGCGCCGAGCGTCAAGCCAGACCCCGCACCAACGGTGGCCTGAGGCCGATCGACCAGGCACCAGCCGGCCCCAGAGCAGGGGTCAGTTCAACCCCTGGCGCTGTGACAACGAGTTTCCGGGACAAAAAAAGTCGTTAATTCGCGCTCGGGCTCAAGTGCAAACCGTAGCCACAGTCAGGAAGGGCATGCGCAACGGTAGCAGGGGCGCGAAGCTGCATGTGCCGGTTCGGTATTTCTGTCTCGGGGTACGACCAGTAGCAGGCAAACCGGGCCAATTGGGTGATGGCAGACTCCGTGAGCTTCTTTTAGACAAATGTTTTGGCAGACCAGTCGCTACCGCATAGACCTGGGCAGTCCCCGGGTGATGGGCATTGTCAACATCACGCCAGACTCGTTCACAGATGGCGGCCAGCACCTTGATGCCTCTGCCGCGCTGGGGCGTTGTGAGCAACTCCTGAGCCAGGGCGCAGATCTGCTTGACTTGGGCGCCGAGTCCACCCGTCCGGGTGCCCAGCCGCTGTCGGCGCAAGAGGAGCTCATTCGCTTGCTGCCAGTGCTGAAGGGGGCACTGCGGCTGGG
>CAMATS010000361.1 GCA_945861195.1 Rhodoferax sp. OV413 | reverse complement strand
CAGGCCAGTAGCCCGGCAGCGCTCAGAATGACTGGCAGTTTTTGGGAGCTTGCATGATGCGCCGGCGCAGGCTGATGCAATCGGTGGCCGCGGCGGCCTTGGCGGTCCCTGGCCTGGCGGTTCGGGCCCAGCAAACCGTCACCCTGAAGTTCCACACCTTCATGGCCCCCCAGTCGAATGTTTGGCTCAACATGCACAAACCCTGGATGAGCCGGGTCGAGCTGGAATCCGGCGGTCGCATCAAGTTTGAGGGCTACCCGGCCATGCAACTGGGCGGTTCGCCAGCGCAACTCTATGAGCAGGTCAAGGACGGCGTGGCCGACATCGTCTGGACGCTTCCGGGCTATACCGCCGGGCGTTTCCCCCGTGTGGAGGTGTTTGAGCTTCCCTTCATGATGCGCAATGCTGAACCCGCGTCGCGCGCCTATTGGGACTATGTGCAAACCCAGGCCGGAGATGAGTTCAAAGACACCCAGGTGCTGGCCCTGCATGTGCATGGCCCGGGCGTGTTTCACACCAAAGAGCGGCAAATCAAAACCGCCTCCGACCTCAAGGGCCTCAAATTACGCGGGCCAACCCGGCAAATCACCAAAATGCTGGGTTACCTGGGCGCCACACCCGTGGGCATGCCGCTGCCAGGCATAGCCGACGCCCTCTCCAAGGGCACCATCGATGGTGCGGTGATCCCGTGGGAGGTGGTGCCATCGGTCAAGGTGCAGGAGTTAACCCGCTTTCACAGCGAGTTCGCACCCTCTGAAGGCGCGCTGTACACGGCCACCTTTGTGATGGCCATGAACCGTGCCAAATACCAGTCATTGCCGCCGGATTTGAAGAAAATCATCGACAACAATTCAGGCCAAGACACCTCGGCCTGGTTAGGCCGGGTGCAGCAGGAGGGCGACAGCGCCGGTCGGCAGTTGGCCTTGGAGCGTAAAAACAGCGTCTACATCATTCCGGCCACCGACACCCAGGAGTTCCGCCGAAAAGCCGGTCTGCTCGAAGTGGAGTGGATGGAGGACATGAACAAGCGTGGCTATGACGGCCGCAAATTGCTCACCTCCGCACGTGCGCTGATCGACAAACACAGCCGCGCCGACAAGCAAGGCACTCAATCGCCGCCTAAAAAGGTTTGATGCAGCATGCAGCGCCCACCGATCAAACATTGCAAAAACTGCGGCAACGCCGTGGAGTACCGATTGCCGGATGACGGCGATACCAAACAGCGCGCGGTGTGCCCGGCCTGCGGCACAGTGCACTACGAGAACCCGCTCAACGTGGTCGGTACAGTGCCCTACTGGGGCGATCAGGTGCTGCTGTGCAAGCGCAACATCGAGCCGCGCTGGGGCAAGTGGACCCTGCCAGCGGGCTTTATGGAGCTCAATGAAACGGTTGCCGAAGGGGCTGCGCGCGAGACCTTGGAAGAATCCGGCGCGGTGTTTGAGTTGGAAGGCCTGTTCACCCTGGTGAATGTGGCGCAGGTCGGTCAGGTGCATTTGTTTTACCGGGCCCGGCTGCTCAGCGAGCAATTCGACCCGGGCCATGAAACCCTGGAGGCGCGGCTGTTTACCGAAGCCGAGATTCCCTGGGAAGAAATAGCCTTTCGGACCGTCAAAGAGACCCTGACCCGTTATTTTGACGACCGGCGCAGCGGCAATTTTTCCTTCCACACGCTGGACATCACCTGACTGGCAGCGGCTTGCCGCCTGCAACCCATGCTGCCCTGCTACCTGATGCTCGACTTGGAGACCACTGGCGGTAACCCTGTGCGCGACCGCATCACTGAAATCGCCGCGGTGCGCATCGAGCAGGGCCAAGAGGTGGCGCGCTGGAGCACACTGGTTCATCCAGGCGGACCGGTTCCTCCTTACATTGAGCGCCTGACTGGCATCAGCGATGCCATGCTGGCCGATGCACCCGGTTTTGACCAGGTTGCTGCTGCATTGCTCGCGTTGCTCGAGGGCGCTGTGCTGGTGGCTCACAACGTGCGCTTTGACCACGGTTTCTTACTCCATGAGTTTGCCCGCGCTGGCATCAAGCTCAAGACCCGAACCCTGTGCACAGTTCGCTTGTCGCGCCTGCTCTACCCACAGCACCGCAGCCATGGCTTGGATGCCATCATGCAGCGCCACGGCCTCAACACCCTGGCGCGGCACCGTGCGATGGGCGATGTTGAGATGGTGCTGGCCTGGCTGCACCAAGCAGCCGCCGAGCTGGGTCACCAGACCCTGCGCGAACATGCGCAAGCACTGCTGCAGGGCAGCGCGGCGCTGCCGCCGCTGCTCGAAACCGCGGTGCACGACATACCTGATGGCCCCGGTGTTTACCTGTTTTACGGCGAAGGGGCGCTGCCGCTTTACATCGGCAAAAGTGTGGGTATGCGCAGCCGTGTGATGTCGCATTTCCAGGCGGCGGCACGCCAGCCGCGTGAGATGCGCTTGGCGCAAGAAACCCGCCGTATTGAATGGCGCGAGACCGCCGGTGAGCTCGGCGCACTGCTGCTCGAGGCCCGCTTGGTGAAGCAATTGCAGCCCATACACAACCGTCAACTGCGCCGTGAACGCGGTTTGTGCGCCTGGTGGCTCGAAGACCAGCCCAAGTCCCGCCCGCTAGTCAAGCTGGTCAGCGGCGCAGACTTCGATCCGCGCGACTTCAATCGCCTGTATGGCGTCTACCGCTCACGCCGCGCCGCCCAGGCGGGTTTGCGTGAGCTGGCCAATACCCATGGCCTGTGCTTACAGGCACTGGGCCTGGAAACTGGCCAGGGTCGCTGCTTTGCCCACCAGATTGGCCGCTGCAAAGGCGTCTGCTGCGGCCAGGAAAAACCCGAACTGCACCGCCTGCGTCTGGAGCTCGCCCTGCTGAGCCAAAAGCTGCGCGCCTGGCCCTACCCCGGGCCAATTGGCTTGCGCGAGCATGACACTGCAAGCGGGCGCACCGAGGTGCATGTGTTTGACCAATGGTGTCACCTGGCCAGCGTACAAGACGATGCCGCTTTGGCAGAGGCCTTGTCCCAGCCAGCGTCGCTGGCCTTTGATCTAGACACCTACCGCCTGCTGCTCAAACACCTTGAGCCGCCTGGCAAAAAAAACTTGATCCTGTCTAGCTACCCCCAGCTGCACGGCAACAGCAGTCCAGACCCTAACTGACGAATGGCACGGATGAGCAGCCTGATGCGCCCAGATGTCAGCGTGCAACCTAGGCTGCAAGCGGTTCAGGGGGCCAGCAGCTGGCCGGTGTGCAGTCCGGGGCGTTGCGACACCGGGTAGGGTGGCAAGCCCTGCAACATGCGCTGGCCA
>CAMATS010000360.1 GCA_945861195.1 Rhodoferax sp. OV413 | reverse complement strand
CCGCTCGCACAATCGCATGCAGGCCAACCGACAAGGGCTCTGCCAGGGCCGCCTCGGACAGGCTCAGGTGGTCTGCAATGGCATGCGCCTGGCCGGCATCAATGACCAGTTTTTCGCTGAATGCGCCCTGGATGTGGGGGAAAGGCATGGCGCTGCCGTAAAAACGCATAAACAGGCAGTGGTTATGCTGCCCAGCCTGGCAAAACTTGCAGCCCCCGCAGGGACGGGAAGGGGAAATTGCGATGCGTTGGCCGACCTGCAGGCCGTTGACCTTGCCGCCCACAGCCTCAACAACACCCGAAACCTCATGGCCCAGGGCCATAGGCTGCTTGATGCGCACCGCGCCAAAACCGCCATGTTGGTAGTAATGCAGGTCAGAGCCGCAAATACCGCCAAAAGCCACTTGGACCAGCAGTTGCTGCTCTCCCAGACTAGGGGTTTGAATGTGCTCCAGCCTCAGATCTTCGGCCGCATGGCAAATCAGGGCGCGCATGGTTGATCCTCTCAAAGTGTGGCGGTCAAGCCACCATCGACATACAAAATATGGCCGTTAACAAATTTCGAGGCATCGCTGGCCAAGAATACCACTGCCCCGCCCAGATCCTCGACATCGCCCCAGCGCCGGCTTGGGGTACGTCCGACCAGCCAACTGGTGAACTGCGGATCTGCTGCCAATTTTTCAGTCAGCTCGGTTCTGAAATAGCCCGGACCGATGCCGTTCACATTCAGGCCCAGCGGACCCCAATCAATGGCCATGCCCTTGGTGAGCATTTTGAGCGCACCCTTGCTCGCCGTGTACGGCGCAATGCCGGGGCGACCGAGTTCACTTTGCACCGAGCAGATATTGATGATCTTGCCGCGCCCGCGCGAAATCATGTGGCGCGCCACCGCCTGGCCAACGAAAAAGGCGCTGTCCAGGTTGGTTTTCATCAGGGTATGCCAATCACTTTGGGCGAATTCGTGCAAGGGGCCGCGAATCTGGATGCCCGCGTTGTTGACCAAAATGTCCACTGCACCGGCGGCTTCCAGCGCCTGAATGCCCTGAGCCACCGCGTCGGCATCGGTGACATCAAAAAGCGCCGTCGTGACTGACAGGCCTTCCGCACGCAGCAGCGTGGCGGCGGCAGCGAGCTTGTCAGCACCGCGCCCATTGAGCACCAAGTGCGCGCCGGCCTGCCCCAAGGCACGCGCCAGCGCCAGACCGATGCCTGCCGAGGAGCCGGTGATCAGTGCCCGCCGGCCCTGCAGCCCAAAAGAGTCAAGTACCGCCACAGGTTTGGAATTTGTCATGAAAAAGGGTCTCCGCTGTCTGGTTGAAACGGACCGCACGGGCGGCGGTCAAGTGGGTCATGCGCTAAAAAAAGAGCCCGCAACCTGGCATGGAGCCGCGCATTGGGTGATAGCACTCGCTTGCTACCGGCCTACCCCTTGGGCATGGGAAATTCTTCAGCGCTGAAAACAGTGTGGAAAACGGTTCCATCAAACATGTCGATCAGGCCTTTGGAGACCTCACGGCTGCGCTGGCGAACCTCGGAGGCGAGGGCCAATTCGATGGATTCGCGGCTCGGGTAGCGCACCGACAAAACCATCTCCAAGCGCGGCTCGCTGACATCGCTTTCTACCTGGCGCAGCACCCGCACCTCTTGGGCGCCGGGAAAACGGGTCCACAGGGGCACCAGGTGCTTGTGGATATAGCTGTCAAAGGCTTCTTCAAAACCAGGTCTGACTTGACCGCGAAAAAATGCACAGCGGATGAACATGGTGGGCTTTCGGTGTGAAATAAAACGGCGTATCTGATTTAGCCAGTGGCCGGGCTTGCCCCGAGCCCGCTGATAGACAGCGCAACCAAACGCGGCAGCGGCAAACTAATATCCAGGGAAATGACATCGGCCTCGTCGGCCTGGGGCCGCTCCAAGGCTTGCAACTGGCTGGCCAGCAAGCCGGCGTGCATATAGTGCCCAACGCGCTGCGCCATGCGCTGTCGGATCAATTCGGGCTCGCCGTCCAAAAAAACAAAACATACTGCCGGGCAGATTCGCCGAATCCGGTCGCGGTAGGCCCGCTTGAGGGCCGAGCAGGCCACGATACGGCCGCGAGGGGACTGCTCATCAACGGCGGCGAGGTAGCTGCCAACACGGTCTAACCAGGGCAGTCGGTCAGCGTCTTCTAGGGGGATACCCGATCGCATTTTGTCGACGCTGAGCGGCTCATGCAGGTCGTCGCCGTCAAGCATGCGCAGCTGCAAGGCGTCGGCCAAGGCGCTTGCCACGGTGGATTTTCCGCTGCCGCAAACACCCATCACGACAATCGCGCTGGCCTTGGGACCGGCAGACAAAGACGTGGCTGGCATAGACATCAGCGTCGGGGGTGTTGAGCGGCCAGGCACTCTGGCACCGGTGTGAGCTCGGGCCGGCCAGCCAAGACCGCCTCCATATTGGCAAAAGCCAGGTCAGCCATGGCCTGTCGGGTCTGGTGGGTGGCGCTGGCCATGTGCGGCGTGAGCACCAGGTTGGGCATGTCCCGCAACACCTGCGGCACATTGGGCTCATCGGCAAACACATCGAGCGCGGCACCAGCAATAGCACCTGACTGGAGAGCCTCAATCAGGGCCTGCTCATCAACCACGCTGCCGCGTGCCACATTGATCAGGTAGCCCGCCGGGCCCAAAGCGGCCAGCACCTCGGCGTTGACCAGGTGCCGGGTGCCCTGCCCGCCCGGCGTGATGACAAGCAAAAAATCAACCTCAGCCGCCAACTGGGCGACAGTCGGATAAAAAACAAAGCCTGAACCAGGCTTCTCGCTGCGGCCGGTATAGGCGATTGACATGTTGAAGACCAAGGCCCGCTGGGCAATCGCCATGCCAATCCGGCCCAGACCAACAATACCCAGGCGGGCGCCTGAAAATTTTCTGCCCAGAGGCATGGGTCCGGAAGGCCAGCGCCCCGCCCTGACATAGTGGTCTGCCTGCGCGATGTTTCGGCTCAGAGACAACATCAAACCCATTGCCAGGTCTGCCACGTCATCGGTTAACACCCCGGGCGTGTGCGTCACCATGACACCACGGCCGACTGCGGCCTGAACATCAATGCCGTCATAGCCCACACCAAAAACCGATACCAGCTTCAGGTTCGGCAGTTGCTCAAGCAGGGCGCTGGGCACCAGCGACTCCCCGCCCGCCGCCAGGCCCAGAATGCGCGGAGCCAATTCAGCAAAGCGAGCCGCGTCGCCTTCATGCGCGCAGTCGTGCACATGAAACACCTCTTTGAGGGCTTGGAGGTACAGCGGATGCACCTTGGCAACTGC
>CAMATS010000359.1 GCA_945861195.1 Rhodoferax sp. OV413 | reverse complement strand
CCCGCGCCATCCTGATCAACTCGCCGCATAACCCCAGTGGCATGGTCTGGACCGCGCAGGAAATGCTGCAACTGCAAGACTTGCTGGCACCAACCAACATTCTGCTCATCAGCGACGAGGTGTATGAGCACATGGTGTTCGACGGCATGCCCCATGAGAGTGCTGCACGCTACCCAGGCTTGGCCGCACGGGCCTTTATCGTGTCGAGCTTTGGCAAAACTTACCACGTGACCGGCTGGAAAGTGGGCTATGTGGCTGCGCCTGCGCCCTTGAGCGCCGAGTTTCGTAAGGTGCACCAGTTCAATGTGTTCACCGTCAACACCCCGGTGCAGCATGGCCTGGCCGCCTACATGGCCGACACCGAGCCTTACCTGGGGCTGCCGGCGTTCTACCAGCGCAAGCGTGACCTGTTTCGCGCCGGCCTGGCCCACACCCGCTTCAAGCTGCTGCCCGGTGAAGGCACCTATTTTCAGTGTGTGGATATCTCCGAGGTGAGCGACCTGAGCGAAGCCGAGTTCTGTCAATGGCTCACCCGTGACATCGGCGTGGCGGCCATCCCGCTGTCGGCTTTTTACGGCGACGGCTTTGACCAGCGCGTGGTGCGCTTCTGCTTTGCCAAAAAAGACGAGACTCTGAACGCGGCGCTGGGGCGACTGGCGCGCTTGTAGCCAGCGGCGGGGGCTTGCCTCTCAGCTGACCAACTGCGCCCAGGCCTTGTCTAGGCGCTTCACGCTGACCGGCTGCGGGGTGCGCAGTTCTTGGGCAAAAAAGCTCACGCGCAGCTCCTCCAGCAGCCAGCGGAACTCCAGCATGCGCTCATCGGTCACGCCCTTGCGCTCGGCCAGCAGCCGCCAGTAGCGCTGCTCCAGCGGGCGCAACTCGGCCAGCCGACTGGTATCGCGCGCCGGGTCGGCGCGCAGTTTGTCCAGCCGCAGCGTGATCGCCTTCAGGTAGCGCACCACATGCTGCAGCGCGCCCCAAGGGGTTTGCACCACGAAGCGTTTGGGTAGCAGGCGCGCCAATTGCTGCGCGGCATCGGCACTGGCTTCGGCCGCCTGCTTGCTGTCGCGGATCTTGCGCGCCGCCACCGCGTACTCGGCCAAAATCAGCGCCGTCAGCCGCGCCACCTCGGTCGCGATCAGGGTCAAGCGGCCGCGGCCCTCGTCAAGCCGGCGCTTGAAATCAGCTTCCTGCGTCGGCAAAGGCTCCAGCAGAAAAGCCCGATCCAGCGCCACCGCAATAATTTGCTCGCGCAATTCCTCCAGTGTGCCGCCGCCCGAGCCGTCTGCGGCCTTGCCCAGTTGCATGAAGGCGGCCGCCATTTTTTGCAAGTCAGGAATGTTTTTTTCCAGGTACTTGAGGGCGTCCTTGATCTGCAGCGCAAACAGCCGCCGCAAACCAGCCCGGTGGCGGGCTGCAGCGGCCTCGGGCTCATCGAACACCTCTACCGTCACCGCGTCACCGGCGTCAATCAGGGCCGGGTAGCCAATCAAGGTCTGTGCGCCCTTGCGGATCTCCAGCAGCTCGGGCAATTCGCCAAATGCCCAGCTGGTGTAGCGCTGACTGGCCAGATCAGGCGCAGCCGTGCTCGCTATTTTTTTAGGAGCCACCGAGGCAATACCGGCGTGGCCTGGTGCCACTTTTGGCTCTAAATTTTCCGGGCCGGCACGCTGGCTGGCCATCTTCAGCGCGGCGAGTGCCTGGAAGGCGCCACGCGCCTGGACGCCGAGTTCAGCCTTGAGGGCGCCCAGGTTGCGCCCGGTGCCCAGCAGGCGGCCGTGCTCGTCCACCACCCGGACATTCATGAAGGCGTGCGGGCTGAGCATGTCGAGCTTGAAGTCATTGCGTGCAATGTCCACAGCACTGGCCTTGCGCGCGAGCTTGAGCACCGCATCGGTCAGCGAGCCCTGGCCAAAAAGCTCGGGCACGTTAAGTGCCTCGGCCATCTGGTTGGCAGTCTCTGGCAGGGGCACCAGGCGCGAGCGCGGGCGCTGGTGCAGGGTTTTGAGCAGCGCCAGCACCTTGTCGCGCAGCATGCCGGGCACCAGCCACTCGCAGCGCTCCTCGTTCACCTGGTTCAACACAAACAGCGGCACGGTCACAGTCAGGCCATCGCGCGCGTCGCCGGGTTCGTGCAGGTAGGTTGCAGCACAGTCCACCCCGCCCAGGCGCAAGGCTTTGGGGAACGCGCTGGTGGTGATGCCGGCGGCCTCGTGGCGCATCAGCTCCTCGCGCGTCAGCAGCAAGAGCTGCGGCTGTTTTTTGAGCTCTTGCCGATACCAGCCTTCCAGGGTGTGGCCGCTGCACACCTCGGCTGGCAACTGCTGGTCGTAAAAGGCGTAAATCAGCTCCTCCTCCACCAGCACGTCCTGCCGGCGCGCCTTGTGCTCCAGATCTTCCACCTGACGGATCAGCTTTTGATTGGCCGCCAGAAACGGCAGCGGCGTTTCCCACTCCCCGGCCACCAACGCCTGGCGAATGAAGATTTCGCGGGCCCCGGCCAGGTCGATCCGGCTGTAATTAACCCGCCGCCCGCTGTAGATCACCAGCCCGTACAGCGTGGCGCGCTCCAGCGCCACCACTTCGCCGGCTTTTTTCTCCCAGTGCGGGTCCAGCAACTGCTTCTTGAGTAAGTGGGCGCCAACCTGCTCCAGCCACTGTGGCTCGATATTGGCCAGGCCGCGCCCAAACAAGCGTGTGGTTTCTACCAATTCGGCCGCCACCAGCCAGCGCCCCGGCTTTTTGGCCAGATGCGCCCCGGGATGGGCAAAGAACTTGATGCCGCGCGCACCCAGGTACTCGCCCTGCGCGCCTTCGCCTTCGGTTTTGAAGCCAATATTGCCCAGCAGGCCGGCCAGCATAGCCAGGTGCAGCTGCTCGTAGCTGGCTGGGCTGGCATTGAGTTGCCACTTGTGTTCGGCCACCACGGTGTGCAACTGGCTGTAAATATCGCGCCACTCCCGCACCCGGCGCAGGCTGACAAAGTTCTGGCGCAGCAGTTGCTCGTACTGGCGGTTGCTGAGTTTGTGCTCGTTGGTGGCGGCGCCTGGGTGCTTGCCGCCACGGCTGTCGTCCAGCCACTTCCACAGTTTGAGGTAGCCACTGAACTCGCTTTTCTCGTCGTCAAACTTGGCATGCGCCTGGTCGGCCTGGGCCTGCAGCTCCATGGGCCGGTCCCGCACATCCTGCACGCTCAGGGCCGAGGCTATCACCAGCACCTCGTCGAGTGCCTGGCGCGAACGCGCCTCCAGAATCATCCGGCCAACCCGTGGGTCCAGCGGAAGCCGGGCCAATTCCTGCCCGGT
>CAMATS010000358.1 GCA_945861195.1 Rhodoferax sp. OV413 | reverse complement strand
GCCGTCCTGAATGCGGGTGATCAGCGCCCCCAGTTGCTCAGCGCTGACCGGGGCCTGCTCGATGGACAGGTCGGCGGCATTGAGACGCCTAGCCAGTTCGCCGGTGATCCAGTTGCCGGCCAGCTTGGGCTGACCACAGTCCTGCGCCGCTGCTTCAAAATAAGTAGCAATAGAGCGGCTCTGGGTCAGGGCTGTGGCGTCATAGTCTGACAAACCATACTGGCTGACAAAGCGTTGCGCCATCACCCGCGGCAGCTCGGTCATGCCGGCGCGCACCTGGTCCACCCAGGCCGGGGCGATCACCAGCGGCGGCAGGTCGGGGTCTGGGAAATAGCGGTAATCGGCCGCGTCTTCCTTGCTGCGCATGGCCCGGGTCTCACCAGTGTCGGGGTTGAACAGCACCGTGGCCTGCTGGATGGCGTGGCCGTCTTCGATCTGCTCGATCTGCCAGCGCACCTCGTAGTCGATGGCCTGCTGCATGAAGCGAAAGCTGTTCAGGTTCTTGATTTCGCGCCGCGTGCCCAGCGCCGCGCCGGGCTTGCGCACCGACACGTTGGCGTCGCAACGAAAGCTGCCCTCTTGCATGTTGCCGTCGCAAATGCCAATCCAGGTCACGATTTTGTGCAGCTCTTTGGCGTAGGCCACGGCCTCGGCGCTGGAGCGCATGTCGGGCTCGGTCACGATCTCCAGCAGCGGCGTGCCCGCCCGGTTCAGGTCGATGCCGGTCTGGCCGACAAAGTCTTCGTGCAGGGATTTGCCGGCGTCTTCTTCCAGGTGGGCGCGCACCAGCCGCACTGATTTTTTCTCGTCGCCCAAGTAGAACTCGACCGCGCCGCCCTGCACCACCGGGATCTCAAACTGGCTGATCTGATAGCCCTTGGGCAGGTCCGGGTAAAAGTAGTTTTTGCGCGCAAAAATGCTGCGCGGCGCGATATGCGCGCCAATCGCCAGTCCGAACTCGATGGCGCGCTGCACGGCGCCCCGGTTCATCACCGGCAGCGTGCCCGGCAGGGCCAGGTCCACGGCGCAGGCCTGGGTGTTGGGCTCGGCGCCGAAGGCGGTGGCGGCGCGGCTGAAAATCTTGCTCTGGGTGGAGAGTTGGGCGTGGGTCTCGAAGCCGATCACCACCTCGTAGCCACGCACCAGCAGAGTTGCGCTGTCGGCGGGGGTTGGTTTGTTGGTCTGGGTATTCATGCTCATTGCCCCTGTGGCTTGCGGCTGTGCCAGTCGGTGGCCTGCTGGTAGCGGTGCGCCACGTTGAGCAGGCGCGCCTCTTGCAGGTAATTGCCGATCAGCTGCAGGCCCACCGGCATACCCGCCGCGCCAAAGCCCACGGGCAGGCTCAGGCCTGGCAAGCCGGCCAGCGAGGCTGGCAGGGTGAAGATGTCGGCCAGGTAATTGGCCACCGGGTCGTCGCTTTTTTCGCCCAGCTTCCAGGCCACGGTGGGGGCCACCGGGCCGGCGATCACGTCGCACTGCTGAAAAGCCTGCTGGAAATCGTCGGCAATCATGCGGCGGATTTTTTGGGCCTGCAAATAATAGGCGTCGTAATAGCCGTGCGACAGCACATAGGCGCCTATCATGATGCGGCGCTTGACCTCGTCGCCAAAGCCTTCGGCTCGGGTCTTTTTGTACATGTCGGTCAGGTCGCCATGCTGGGCGGCCCGGTGGCCGAACTTGACGCCGTCAAACCGGCTCAAGTTGGAGCTGGCCTCGGCCGGGGCGATGATGTAGTAGACCGGGATGGACAGCTCGGTACGCGGCAAGGTGATCGGCACCAGCGTGGCACCCAGTTGCTGGTACTGGGCCAGCGCGGCGTCCACGGCCACGCGCACGTCGGGCGCCAGGCCCTCGCCAAAAAATTCCTGCGGCACGCCGATGCGCAACCCGGCGATCGAATCTGGCAGGGTGCGGCTGAAGTCTTCTGCCGGCACATCGAGCGAGGTCGAGTCCCGGTCCAGGTCGGGGCCGCACATGGCGCTCAACAGCAGGGCGCAGTCTTCGGCGCTGCGCGCCATCGGGCCGGCCTGGTCCAGACTGGAAGCAAAGGCCACCATGCCGTAGCGCGAGGCCCGACCGTAGGTGGGCTTGATGCCGGTGATGCCGCAAAAAGCCGCCGGCTGGCGGATCGAGCCGCCGGTGTCGGTACCGGTGGCCGCCGGCGTCAGGCGCGCAGCGACTGCCGCAGCGCTGCCGCCCGATGAGCCGCCTGGCACGCAGCTGGTGTCCCAAGGGTTGGTCACAGCCTGCGGTTGGGCCGAGGGCACTGCCACGTTTTCGTTGGCCGAGCCCATGGCAAATTCATCACAGCTGAGTTTGCCTAAAGTCACCATGCCCGCGTCACTCAGGCGCTGCACCACGGTCGCGTTGAAGGGCGAGCGATAACCCTCCAGCATGCGCGAACCCGCGGTGGTGGGGAAGTCTTTGGTAACGAAGATGTCTTTGTGCGCAATCGGGATACCCAGCAAAGGCGAGCGCTCGCCCGCTGCAATGCGCGCGTCCGCTCCGCGGGCTTGGGCCAAAGTGACCTCCGAGTCCACATTTAAGAACGCATGGTGGGGGTTGCCGCCTAATCGGGCGAGCATGCGGGTGGCCAATTCCACCGCACTCAACTCTTTGTTTTGCAGTAGCGCGGCCAAAGCGGCCACGCCCAGGGTGTGCAGGTCACTCATGGCTTACTCAATCACTTTCGGCACCAGAAACAAGCCGTTTTCGACGGCCGGTGCACTGCGCTGGTTGGCCTGGCGCTGGTTGGTCTCGCTCACCTGGTCGTCGCGCAGGCGCAGCGTGAGGGGCGATGTCTCGCGCATGGCATCCAAGGGGTGCGCCATGGGCAGCACGCCACGGGTGTCGACCTGCCCAATTTGGGTGACGATATCAAAGAACGCGTTGAGTTGTTTCAACAGGCGATCGCTCTCGGCGTCGAGGAGTTCAAGCCGCGCCAGGCTGGCAATCCGGGCGATATCGGCAGGCTGAAGAGACATGGCTAATTTCCATTGAAAACCGGTGGCTAAGCACCTCCAACACGGGGCGGCCGGGGCCCGTATTCCCGAGGCGATGGGGTATTATCCTGCCTTTGTCATCGGGTCTGTCACAGTGCAAATTGGTTCGCCAAGATCCGATGCCGAGCCCGCTAACACGACCATGGCAGGCGGCGCACTGGCGCACGCCCGAGAGGATTTTTAATGTTTGGAGCATTCCGTCAGTACTTCTCCACTGACCTGGCGATCGACCTGGGCACCGCCAACACCCTGATTTTTGTGCGCGACAAAGGCATTGTGCTGGACGAGCCTTCGGTGGTTGCGATC
>CAMATS010000357.1 GCA_945861195.1 Rhodoferax sp. OV413 | reverse complement strand
CAGGTGGTTGCGGCAGTTCGCAATGACAACCAGGACCTCCCGCTGGGAGCCATCCGCTCAAGCGAGCAGGAGCGCGTGATACAGATTGCCGGGCGGCTGCAGCGTCCACAAGACTTCGGCCGCATCATCGTGGCGCGCAAGGGCGGCGCGCCGGTACGCATCGAGCAATTGGCCCGGGTCAGTGACGACGCCCAGGAGGCAGAAAGCCTGGCGCTGTACAACGGAAAGCGCACCCTGCTGCTCAATGTGCAGAAATCGCAGGACGAAAACACCATCGCTGTGGTCGACGGCCTGATTAAAACCATGGCTGCCATGAAAGACCAGCTGCCGCCCGGGGTGCGGCTCGAGCAGGTCACGGACGGCTCGCGTCAAATCCGGGTCTCGGTCGATAACGTGCGCCGCACGCTGATTGAAGGTGCACTGCTGACCGTGCTCATCGTGTTCCTGTTTCTCAACTCCTGGCGCTCCACGGTGATCACCGGCCTGACCCTGCCAATCGCCCTGATTGGCTCGTTCTTGTTCATGTACATGGCCGGCTTCACCATCAACATGATCACCCTGATGGCCCTGAGCCTGTGCGTGGGCCTGCTGATTGATGATGCGATCGTGGTGCGGGAAAACATCGTGCGCCACATGCAAATGGGCAAGAGCGCCTACCAGGCCTCGCTCGATGGCACCGAGGAGATTGGCCTGGCGGTGATGGCCACCACCCTGTCCATCGTGGCGGTTTTTCTGCCCATCGGATTCATGGGGGGCATCATCGGCAAGTTTTTTCACGAGTTTGGCATCACCATCGTGGCCGCCGTGCTGATCTCGATGTTCGTGAGCTTTACCCTTGACCCAATGATGTCCAGCATCTGGCACGACCCCAGCGTGCTGGCGCATGGCGCGGGCGCCAAGCCTGGGCCCCGCTCGGCCTATGACAAAACCATCGGTCGCGTCACCGGCTGGTTTGACCAGGCCACCGAGGCCCTGGCAGACGCCTACCAGGTGGTGCTGCGCTGGGCCCTGCTGCACAAACTGCTCACCCTGGGCATGGCGCTGCTGATTTTTATTGGCAGCGTCTTCATGGTGCCATTGTTGGGCACCGAATTCGTACCCAAATCTGACTTCTCCGAAACAACCCTGAGCTTTCACACGCCGGCCGGCTCATCGCTTGAAGTCACCGAGGAGCGCGCCCGACAGGTTGAGGCCGTTGTCCGCTCTTTTCCTGAAGTACGCTACACCCTGACCACCATCAACACGGGCAATGCCCAAGGCAAAATGTACGCCAGCATGTACGTGCGCTTGGTAGATCGCAACGCCCGAAAACTCGGCGTTGAGGCAATGTCTGTGCAGTTGCGGGAGCGTCTGCGCCGGGTACCGGGCATCACGGTCACCCATGTTGGCCTGACAGATTCCGTGGGCGGGCAAAAGCAGATCTCTTTTTCTATCCAGGGGGCCGAGACCGCCGAGCTTGAGCGCCTGGCGGGCCTGACGCTTGAGCAGGTGCGCAACATTCCGGGCCTGGTGGACCTGGACAGCACAGCCAAGCCGGGCAAACCGGCGTTAGACATCCAGGTAAACCGCGATGTAGCCTCTGATCTGGGCCTCAACCTGACCCAGGTCGGTAACGCCCTGCGCACCCTGGTGGCCGGCCAAACCGTGGGCAACTGGCGCGCCGCCGACGACCAGACCTACGACATCAATGTGCGCCTGGCACCGCAGGCCCGCAACAGCCCGCAAGACCTTGACCAAGTGCCGTTCACTGTCGGCACCCAGGCCGATGGCAGCCCGCGCATCGTGCGCTTGGGCCAACTGGCAACGGTGCGCAGCACCATCGGGCCAAACCAGGTCAACCGGCGCGACTTGAACCGCGAGGTGGCCATCAGCGCCAATGTGTCTGGGCGCTCCAGCGGCGAGGTGTCGGCGGACATCAAAAAAGCCATGGACCGCATCAGCCTGCCGGCGGGCTACAACTTTCGCTTTGGCGGCTCGACCAAAGACATGGGCGAGGCCTTTGACTACGCGATTTCGGCACTGGCACTGGCAGTGATCTTCATCTACATGATTTTGGCCAGCCAGTTCAAAAGCTTTTTGCAGCCGATGGCGCTGATGACGGCACTGCCACTGACCTTGATTGGGGTGGTTTTGGCGCTGATGATGTTCAACTCGACCCTCTCGATGTTTTCGATCATTGGCGTCATCATGCTGATGGGCCTGGTGACCAAAAATGCCATTTTGTTGGTCGACTTTGCCATTCGCGCGCGCGCGGACGGTGTAGACCGTAGCGCCGCCCTGCTGCTGGCGGCCAAGGTGCGCTTGCGCCCGATTTTGATGACCACACTGGCCATGATTTTCGGCATGGTGCCACTGGCCTTTGCGCTTACCGAGGGCTCGGAGATGCGCGCGCCCATGGGGCAGGCCGTGATCGGCGGGCTGATCACCTCCTCGCTGCTCACGCTGGTGGTGGTGCCGGTGATGTATTGCTATATGGACGATCTGGGTCAATGGCTGCGCCGGCGCTGGGATGCCAGCCCCGACCAGGACCGCAAGCTGCCGGGCTAAAATCAATGCGCACGCAACACGCCCCTCGGAGCATACGGATGGACCTGGAACAAGCCCGCTTCAACATGATCGAACAGCAAATCCGGCCCTGGGACGTGGCTGATGCCGATGTGTTGCACCTGCTTTCGGTGATACGGCGTGAAGATTTTGTGCCCCTAGCACACCGCTCGCTGGCCTTTGTTGACATGGAGATCCCCTTGGGCTGGGGCCAGTGCATGCTGGCCCCGCGGGTCGAGGCCCGCATGCTGCAAGACGCAGCCGTGCAAAAACACCACAAAGTGCTTGAAATCGGCAGCGGCTCGGGCTTTATGGCCGCGCTGCTCGCGCACCGGGCACACAGTCTGCTCTCGCTCGAAGTTGTGCCCGAATTGGCTCAACTGGCCACCGCCCAACTGCGCCGGGCCGGCATCCACAACGCCGAAGTTCGCCTGGCCAACGGTGCACAGGGTGCGCCTGAAGATGGTCCGTTTGACCTGATCATGGTAAGCGGCTCGCTGGCCGAGGTTCCGCCAGCCCTGTTGGCGCAGCTCAAAATCGGGGGCCGGCTGATGGCCATTGTGGGCGATGAGCCGATGATGCGGGCCACGCTGATTGAGCGCACAAGCGAGGCCAATTACCTCACGCGCCAGCCCTGGGACACCGTGGCACCCCGCATGGCCCATTTTGTTGAGCCCTCGCATTTTCATTTTTAGCCAGCCCGAACCAGCCTGCCATGATTAGCCAAATTCGACCCTCAGAACTCTCTGCCTGGCTGGAGACCGC
>CAMATS010000356.1 GCA_945861195.1 Rhodoferax sp. OV413 | reverse complement strand
CAAATCGTGTGGCTGTCGTATTCGGTCTTGAAATCCAGGAACTCGCTACCGTCCACAATGCGGGCAATCACCTCGCGGCAATCATAGGGCTGGCGGTAGTCCAGCGGCACCACACCGCACAGCTCCCCGGGGCTGTAAAGCGGTGGCCGAACCGCTGTTTGGGGCAACGCCGGGCGATGTTTGTTCCAGTCCAGGCTGGCCAGAATCTCGCGCGCTAGCCGTATGCCGTCGGCATCGCTTTCGGCCAGGAACTCACTGGTACCGCTGATCTGCGAATGCATTTCGGCGCCGCCGAGCGCCTCGTCTTCGGCGATCTCTCCGGTAGCCGCTTTGAGCAGCGGCGGACCCGCCAAAAATACCTTGGCGTTTTTGCGCACCATGATGGTGTAGTCTGAGAGGCCCGGCACATAAGCCCCACCGGCGGTGCTGGAGCCGTGCACCACCGTGATTTGCGGAACACCGGCTGCTGACAACAAGGCCTGGTTGGCAAAGGTGGTGCCGCCGTCAATGAAGATGTCGGCCTGGTACAGCAGGTTGGCGCCGCCAGATTCCAGCAGGCTGATGATGGGCAGTTTTTGCTTCATGGCAATATCCTGCATGCGCAGGCTTTTGCGCAGACCCCAGGGCGTGATCGTGCCCCCCTTGATGGCGCTGTTGGAGGCAGTCACCATGGCCCGTACGCCGCACACATAGCCGATTCCGCAAATGCTGTTGCCCCCGGCCAGCGAGCCGTCTTTGTCGTCATGCTGCTGGTAACCGGCCAGGGTGGAGATTTCCAGAAACGGTGTGCCGCGGTCGAGCAGCAGGTTGACGCGCTCGCGCGGCATCAGCTGGCCACGCTTGTGAAATCTGGGTTTTTTCTCGGCCTCGGCAGCCCGCACCCGCCCTTCGACCGCGCGAACCTGCGCCAGCGCCCCCAGCATGTCATCGCGGTTGCGCACGAAAGCTTGGCCAAGCGTGTCAAGCTGGCTCTCTATCACTGACATCGACAAACTCCTCGGTGTGCTGCCAAGCTGGTGTCAGGGCCTGCCAAATCTACCGGCATGATCAGCGCAGGCTCTGTTGGCCCCCATCTTATAAGAACTCAGCCCAAGCCCGGCTTGAGCTGACAAGCCATTGAACAAAGAGTTTTCAGGGCCTAAAAAAAACGCTGTAGTGAAAGACCATCACCGCGAAGGCGCCGTCGATAGAATGAAAGCGTCTTAAGGAGAACTCGTGTGAATGGTGCCGAAAGTCTTGTGCACAGCCTGCTCAATAGCGGCGTGGGATTGTGTTTTGCCAACCCCGGCACCAGCGAGATGCATTTCGTTGCCGCGCTAGACCGCATCCCTGGAATGCGCTGCGTGCTAGGCCTGCAAGAGAATGTAGTCACTGGTGCTGCGGATGGCTATTGGCGCATGACGGGCAAGCCCGCGGTAACACTGCTGCATTGCGGCCCTGGCCTCGCCAATGGCCTGGCCAACCTGCACAACGCCCGGCGTGCCCGCTCGGGCATTGTGAATTGCGTGGGTGACCAGGCAAGCTACCACCGACCCTTTGATGCGCCGCTGACTGCCGACACCGAGGGCTTAGCCCGCAGCGTCTCGCACTGGGTTCGAACCAGCGCGAAGGCCTCCGAGGTTGGCGCGGATGCCGCGACTGCAGTGCATGCGGCACGCACCTCGCCCGGGCAGATCGCCACCTTGATCCTGCCCTCTGACACCTGCTGGGATGAGGGCGGCATGGTGGCCGATGCTCTGCCCCTGCACAGCGTGCCCCAAGCCGAGATGCAGGCCGTACGAAATGCGGCGCGCGTGTTGCGCTCCAAGACCAATGTACTCGTGCTGCTGGGCGGGACCATGGGCACGAGCGAGGGGGCGCAGATCCAGGCCAATCGCATCGCCTTGGCGACCGGTGCCAGGCTGCTGGGCGAAACCTCCAACGCGAAGTTCCAGCGCGGCCAGGGTCGGCTGCAATTGGAGCGCGTGCCCTACCCCGCCGAATTGGCGATCAAGAATCTGGCCGCGGTGGAACACATCATCCTGGTCGGCGCCAAGGCACCGATCGGCTTCTTCGCCTATCCCAAGCTGCCGTCGAAGCACTACCCCGAAGGCGCATCCATCACCGAGCTGACCCGGCCCGAGCAGGATGCGGAATCCGCGCTGCGCGCGCTAGCCGAGGAGCTCAACGCCCCGCATGCACAAATGCCAGATCCCGGCCCCCGCCCGCAGGTCGAACGGGGCGCGCCCACGCCCGAGGGATTAGCCCGCACCGTGGCGGCGCTGATGCCGGAAGACGCCATCATCGTGGATGAGGCTGTCAGCTACGGCCGCGGCTTTTTTTCGCAGACCCACGCTTCGCCCAAGCATGACTGGCTGCAGATCACCGGCGGCGCCATCGGCTGCGGTGTACCGCTGGCGACCGGGGCTGCGATCGGGGGCGGCGGGCGGCGCGTCATCGCGCTACAGGCAGATGGCTCGGCTTTGTACACGGTACAGGGACTTTGGACTCAGGCACGGGAAAAACTGCCGGTGACGACGATCATCCTCTCCAACCGAAAGTACCAGATCTTGATCGGAGAATATCAGGGCGTTGGCGCCAACCCGGGGCCAACGGCAATGAACATGCTGAACCTCAGCGATCCCGAGATCGGTTGGGTGAAATTAGCCGAGGCTATGGGCGTGGAAGCCGCACAGGCCACGACGCTGGGCCAAGTGGCGGACCTGATGGCACACAGCATCGCCCGAACCGGGCCCTTCCTGATTGAATTGGTGATCTGAGTGGCGCGGGCCGGTGCGCAATGCCGTTCTCGTGCCCTCAGCGAAATACCAAAGACCGTGGCTTAAGTCGACGCCTTGCGCTTGGCCTCGATCCGCCGGCGCAGCCCGTCGATCATGGGCTCAGCGCTCGTGTTTGGGTTCACACGGTAGGCGCGTTCTAGTAGCTCCAGGGCCCGCTCGGGCTGATCTTTTTCGGCCAGCATCTGCGCATACCCCGACAGGGCGCCGAAATGGTTGGGCACACGCTTGAGAACCTCTTCGCAGTCTTTCATCGACAGGTCGTACTGGTCGAGCATGTAGTAAATCGTCGCGCGCTTGTTCCATGCCTCTGCGAAGGCAGGGCGCTGGCTGATGATGTCGCTGAACACCGCCACTGCCATCGGCAAATTGCCAGACTGCATCAGGCCCATGCCCTGCTGATAGAGTGCATCGATGGCGGCGTCACCGGAGCGGCCCCACAATCGCCAGATGATCACCACGGCGGCCTGGCGCAGGCTTGGGTCGGCGTCGAGCAGACGCGGCATCAGGGCCTCGGCGTCGCCGGCTCCGCCGGTGTTT
>CAMATS010000355.1 GCA_945861195.1 Rhodoferax sp. OV413 | reverse complement strand
CGAGGAGCCCAGCAGCGCAAATATTTCGCCTTTCTCGATATTCAGCGAGACATCATCCACCGCAAACACATCGCCATATTGTTTGACGATGCGCTTGATTTGCAGAAAAGGCTCTGCCCCGACGGGCTTTGGGACGCTCATGCGACTGGGCTCGATATCAGGCCACCAAAGCGCCTACAAGCCAGAATTGAAATTGGTGTGAATCCAGGTGGCCAGGCGCAGGATGGCGCACCTTGATACCAGTTTCTTTCTCAAAATTCTGGGTCGTGTCAAGTGCGATGTAGTCCGACCAGTTGTAAATATTGAGCACCTTGTCGTCTTGCGCCCGCAAGGCAGTGGTGGTCATCGCCATGCAGCCTGCCAGCACGAAACCGGCCCAAAATTTCCCACTCAAACCATGTTTTTTGACACTATCCAATTGCTTCTCCTGAAAAACCATCCAACATGACCCGGCCCGGAATACTAAACTGAGTGCGTGCCTAAGCTTCCGCATCCAACACCTGGGCCAACCAGCCCCGCTGCTTGACCCCGCGGTGGCTCAAGTCCAGGCATGTCAGGATCAAGGCGACCATGTCGTCAACCTGCCCATGCGTCATCACCATGGGCAGCATGATCAGCCCGTTTTCAAGGCAGTACCCGCGGCAAATCATACCCACTCTGACAGCCTTGGCAAAGCGTTGCAGCGGCGCTTTGCTTCTTACCAAAACCAGCCCGGCCATGAGGCCGCAGGCGCGTGGTGCCAATTGCAAAGCCTCCGGGCAGACCGTCACAAGCTCGGCAAGGGCTCAAGCTACAGGGCTGCGAGGCAGGCTCTTGAGGGGCAAAAAAATCCAAATCGCCAAAAAATCGCCAAAAAAGCCACTTACCAGCGAAAAAGGCGATATTCCCCTATGAAACAGCTCTTTTCTCTATTAGGATGCGCACAGCCAGAGAAGAACTGCTTTTTTTCTGGTCTTTCATCAACTTCTGGAAGGTAAATAAATTATGGCAACTGCAAAGAAAGCTCCAGCTAAAAAGGCTGCGCCCGCCAAGAAAGCGGCACCTGCAAAGAAAGTCGTCGCGGCTAAAAAAGTAGCTGCGAAGAAAGCTGCACCTGCTAAAAAGGCAGCACCGGCTAAAACAGCAGCAAAGGCACCGGCCAAAAAACGCGTCGCCAACGCTGCTTTCATGAAGCCCCTGACCCCCAGCGCTGCCCTAGCCGCTGTGGTTGGTGCAGCCCCGCTGCCGCGGACCGAGGTTGTCAGCAAGATGTGGGTCTACATCAAAAAGCACAAGCTGCAGGACGCCGTCAACAAACGCAATGTCAACGCCGACGCCAAGCTCAAGGAAGTCTTTGGCAAGGCCCAGGTATCGATGTTCGAGATGGCTGGCCTGATTGGCAAACACCTCAAGTAAGCGCGCCTGTCGCAAACCCAAAAGGCCGGCTAGCGCTGGCCTTTTTTTGTTGGAGTCCGCATGATGACACCGCTGCAGGTCCTATTTGCTGACTGGCGCCAGTTTGAAACAGCAGCCCTGCTCAACGACAGCGTGCCGGACTATCGCCCCCCGGCCATGCGGGACAAACTGGCCCGCCTACCTGCCTACCAACAACGACTGGGCGAACTGAGCACCGGGGACAGCCCGGTAGAGCAGCAGATTGACCAGTTGCTCATGCGCGCCGAGATGAACGGCCTCGACTTCAATCTGCGGGTGCTGCAACCCTGGGCCCGCGACCCGGCCTTTTACCGCTCCCTCTGGTCCGAACAGAGCGATACCCCGGCCCATGAGGGCCCCTGCCAGCAGGCCCTGATTGAACTCTGGACCTATCACTTTCCGCTGTCGACGGCCGAGGTCGCCCGGCTGACCGCAGCCCTGCGCACCATCCCCCCACTGCTGGCCCAGGCCCGCGAAAACCTGACCGGTAACGCCAAAGACCTGTGGCTAGGTGGCGTCTCGGTGTTTCGCAACCAGCTTGGCGACCTGGACGCGCTTTCCAACCGAACTGGCCCCGGTGCGCCCGAGTTGCAGACCGCCATCGCGCAGGCCCGGGCTGCAACCCAGTCGTTTGCCGACTGGCTGACGCAGCAAGGTGCCAGCAAAACCGGGCCGTCTGGCCTAGGCCGGGAGGCCTACAGCTGGAGCCAGCGCCATGTGCATCTGGTGCCAATGTCTTGGGAGGAGGAAGTGGCGCTGCTGCAGCGCGAGTTGGCTAGAGCCCATGCCTCATTGCGGCTGGAAGAACACCGCAACCGCCACCTGCCCCCGCTGCTTGTGATCAACAGCCCCGAGGACTACGAGCGCAGGGCGGCGCAGAGCGTGGCCAAGTACATGGCCTTTCTGCGCGACCGCCAAATCCTGCACGTGCAAGATTACATGGCACCCGCCCTGAGTGCCCATGTCGGACGCTACTTTCCAGAAGCGAGCCGGCATTTTTTTGCCATAGCCCGCCAGCACGAGCCCATGGCGCTGTGGTGCCATTGGTACCACTGGTTCGAGCTGGCGCAGATGCGCGAGGCACCGCACCCCAGCCCGGTGCGCCGAGGCGCCCTGCTCTACAACATCTTTGACAGCCGTGCCGAAGGGCTGGCCACCGCCATGGAAGAGTTGATGATGCACGCCGGCCTGTATGACGACAACCCGCGCTCCCGCGAGGTTGTGTGGATACTGCTGGCGCAACGGGCGGCGCGCGGTCTGGCCTCTTTGTACCTGCACGCCAACGAATTCACGTTGCAGCAGGCCATGGATTTCCAGGTGGCCAACACGCCGCGCGGCTGGATGCGGGCCGACTTGCCGCTGCTGCAGTTCGAGCAGCATCTGTACCTGCGCCAACCGGGCTATGGCAGCAGTTACATCACTGGCAAGGCCCTGATGGACCGCCTGCTGGCGGACTACGCTAGTCAGCGGGGTGACCGCTTTGCGCTGGCTGATTTTTTCGCCGATGTCGGCGCCGCCGGCATCATCCCCTGGCCGCTGGTGCGCTTGGAACTGACCGGGCTAGATGACGACATCCGTCAGCTCAGCGAACGAGAGTGATCATCGGCGTGCTTATCAACGGCCCGCCTGCGTAGAATTCTTAAGTCCATTTGGATTGCCCTCTTGTTACGTTTCCTTCTTACTCGCCTCAGCCTGATCGTCCCGACTTTTCTCGGAATGACGCTGTTGGCGTTTTTTCTGATCCGCCTGGTCCCGGGCGATCCGATCGAGACTCTGGCCGGTGAACGCGGCATCGACCCGGTGCGGCACGCGGAGCTGCTCAAGGCCTACGGCCTAGACCAACCCGTGCTGGTGCAATACGGCATTTATATTGGCCGCGTGTTGCAGGGCGACCTGGGAAAGTCCATCATCACCCATGAGCC
>CAMATS010000354.1 GCA_945861195.1 Rhodoferax sp. OV413 | reverse complement strand
TTCTCCCAAGGCTGGGTGCGCCAGCGCAGCGCCACCCTGGTTGAGGTTCTCACCGACGCCGGCCTGACCGGCTGGGGCGAGGCCTTTGCCCAGGGCCTGGAGCCGCCAGAAATTGCAGCTGCCGCGATCGAGCATGCGCTCAAGCCGCTGCTGCTGGGAGCCAACCCGCTCGCCACCGAGGTGTTGTGGCACCGCATGTACCACGCGACACGAGACTACGGGCGCAAGGGCTCGGTGGTAGCGGCCATCAGCGCGCTGGATATTGCGCTGTGGGACATCGCGGGCAAGGCCTATGGTGTGCCCATCTATGCCCTGCTGGGGGGCGCTTTTCGCACCCAGGTGGCGCCCTATGCCACGGGCTTTTACCGCATTGAAGGCCAAGGCGAGGCGGCGCGCTTGGCCGCCGAAGCCATCGAGCACAGCGAAGCTGGCTTCCAGATGATGAAGGTCAAGCTGGGCTACGGCGTTGCCTACGATATCGCTTGCATGGCAGCCATCGGGCGGGCCATTGAAGGCCGGGGCATCCGCCTGATGGTAGACACCAACCACGCCTACGGCCGCGCTGATGCGCTGCGCCTGGGGCGGGCCCTGGCCGATTACGACCTGCTCTGGTATGAGGAGCCGGTTGCCCCGGAAGACCTGCGGGGCTACGCCGAAATGCGCAACAAGCTCACCATGCCTATTGCCGGTGGCGAAAACGAACACACTTTGTATGGCTCCCGAGAGCTGCTGGGCGCCCATGCGCTTGACATCGCACAGCCCGATTTAGGCTCTTGCGGCGGCCTCAGCGCTGCGCGCCACATCACTGCCCTGGCACAGGCCCATGGCGTGGCAGTCAACCCCCATGTTTGGGGCTCGGCGATTGCACAGGCCGCCTCGCTGCAACTGATTGCCGCACTGCCAATCACGCATCACGCCCTGTTTGCGCAGGGCCCGGTGCTCGAATACGACCGCTCAAGTCACCCTTTTCGCCAGCAATTGATCACCCAGCCGATCATCCAGCAGGGCGGTTGGGTGCAAATACCCCACGGGCCGGGGCTGGGCGTTGAGGTCGACCGCGCCGTGCTGGAGCGCTACCGGGCGTAGACCAGGTCTCTGAGCCCGATAGAGATGAAGGGCATGAAGGTGATGGCCATCAGGCAAACCAAAATCACCAATACAAAGGGCAGCAGGCGCGGAATAATCTGGTCCAACGAGATTCGCGCCACGGTACAGGCCGCAAACAAATTGACACCAAAGGGCGGGGTGATCATGCCCAGCGCCAGGTTGACGACCATGATGATGCCAAAGTGCACCGGGTCAATCCCAAAATGCACAGCCACCGGCGCCAGTATGGGCGCCAGCACAATGATGGAGGCCGAGGTTTCGATGAACATGCCAATCACGAACAGGGCCGCATTGACACCGAGCAAAAACAACACCGGCGACTGCAAAATCTCGACCAAAAAAGCAGCAATTCGATCTGGCACACCGGCGCGGGTGATGAGGTAACTGAACAGCCCGGCATTGGCGATGATGAACATGATGACCGCTGACGAAATCACGCTTTTCTTGAGCACCCGTGGCAGGTCAGAGAACCGGGTTTCGCGGTAAACGAATACGCCCACGATAAACGCATAGAACACGGCCACAACCGAGGCCTCGGTAGGAGTAAACACGCCGCCGTAAATGCCGCCCAGAATGATGACGGGCATGAAGAGCGCCAAAACAGCCTTGCGTGTTGCCAGCAGGAACGGCAGTTTGCCTTCTTTGTCTCCCTTGCCATAGCCCTTGATGCGGGCATAGACAATCACATACACCATCAGCGCCACGCCAATCAGCAGGCCGGGGCCAAAGCCCGAGATAAACAACTCTCCAATCGATACCTCGGCCGAGACACCATACAAAATCATCGGGATGGAGGGCGGAATGATCACGCCGAGCTCAGCCGCGGTGGCCTGCAAGGCAGCAGCATAGTTGGTGGGATAGCCATGCTTGATGAGCGCCGGGATGAGAATGGCGCCAATGGCAAAGGTGGTGGCCACACTGGAGCCCGAAACCGCAGCGAAGATCATGCAGGTCAACACGCAGGTGGCACCTAGCCCGCCCTGCACACCACCAACAATCGACTTTGCAAAGTCAACCAAGCGCGTCGAGATGCCGCCAGACTCCATCAGATTGCCAGCCAATATGAAAAACGGGATGGCCGCCAGCGGAAACTTGTTGATCGCAGCGAACATCTCCTTGACCACCGCCAAGAAATTCAGGTCGGCCTGCCAGGCCCCCACGATGCTGGCAATACCGATCGACACGGCAACCGAAGTGCTGAGCATGAATGCCAGCAGCATGGTGGTGAACATGGTGACAGGCATCGCCGCTCCCTTGATTACAACGCGGTTTCGAGTTCTTGACGGCGCGGGTCGAGCAGAACCGCAACCACCGCCAACACGCAAAAAATGCCGCCCACAGGCACCGCCGAGTAGGCCCAGGTCATCGAGAAAGACTCCAGGCCGCTGATGGTCTGAAAGCGCCCCCGCCAGGCATATTCAAAACCAAACCAGACCATGAAGCCTGTCAACAGTAGCGCAGCCAGAGCGGCCAATGCGTCGAGCACCCGTTTACCCGTAGGCCCAGCCTTGCGATGCGCCAGGTCGACACAAACCATCGCCCCCTGGCGAAAGCAGGACGGCGCACCCAAAAACACCATCCAAATCAGCGCGAACCGGATCAAAACCTCTGACCATTCAGCCGGTTGCAAAAAAACAAACCGCGCCAAAATTTGATACATGCCAATGCAAGAGGCCAGCACCATCATGGCGCAGGCGCACCAAAGCGAGAACGCGGTGGTGCGCCGTTCAAACGAGAGGTAGCTTTCGCGCATCAGCCAATGCCTATGCATGTTTCAAGACGGGCGCTGCTTGAGGTCCTTGCCGCGCTGGGTCGCCACCGCGCCAGCGGCGCGGCGCACTCAAAGAGGGGCATCACTTGAAGTTGCGGATCATGTCGATATTGTCTTGGCCAAACTTCTTGCCAAAGTCCTGGAAGGTGGCATTGAGCGCGGTCTGAAACTTGGCTTTGTCGACATTTTCGGTGACATTCATGCCCGCGGCCTTGAGCTCCGAGACCACCCGGCGCTCGTCTTCATCGATGCGGGCACGATTGGCCTTGACAGCCTCTTTGGCAGATTCGCTGAAGGCCTGCTTGTCAGCGGCCGTCAGCTTGTCCCACTTGGTTTTGCTCATCAACAGCAGTGCCGGGGAGTAGACATGCCCGGTGAGGGTAATAAACTTTTGCACCTGCACAAATTTGGCCGCCGAGATCACAGACAGCGGGTTTTCCTGCCCGTCTACCGTGCCCTGTTGCAG
>CAMATS010000353.1 GCA_945861195.1 Rhodoferax sp. OV413 | reverse complement strand
ACACCTTCCAGCACAGCCCCTTTGGCCTGAAAGCTCGCCACGCTGAAGGTGGGCAGGATGTCGGGCAGGAGCAGGGCCTCGAGGTCGAGGCGCTCGGCATCAAAGCGCACCGGGTAGTGGGTGGGCAGGCCGGGCTCCCAGTTGAAGGCCTTGAAGTAATTGGCCACCGAGCCGATGGCGTCCACTGGGCTGCCAAAAAGGTCGATGCGGCCGTCCCCATCAAAGTCCACCGCGTAGCGCGCCCAGCTCGAGGGCATGAACTGCGGCAGGCCCATGGCGCCAGCATAGCTGCCACGCAGGCGCATCGGGTCGGCCTTGGTGCGTTGGCTCAGGGCCAGCAGGTGGCCAAGTTCGGCCCTGAAAAAGGCGCTTCGCTCAGCGGCGCGGGGGTGCTCGGTCGGGAAATCAAAGGCCAGCGTGGCGAGTGCGTCGATAACCCGAAAATTACCGATGTGCTGGCCATAGAGGGTCTCAACCCCGATCACGCCAACGATGATGGCCGCTGGCACGCCGCTGTCTTGCTCTGCGCGGGCCAGTGCCTTGCGGTGGCCGCGCCAAAACTTGACGCCCGCGCCAATGCGCACCGGCTCTACAAACCGGCTGCGGTAGGCGGCCCAGTTTTTGGCCACCCCGGCAGCTGGCGGCAAGACCAGCTTGGCCGCTGTGGCGCTAAAGCGGGCCTGCCCAATCATGCTGCGCACCCAGGCTGGCTGTAGCGCATGTTGTGCGGCGATCTCATCGGCGGCCTGCATCGCGTCGTCGCGCCCGGCATAGGCGGCGCCGGTGGCGGCAAGCGGCGCAGCTAAGCTGGCAACAGGGCTTTTGTTTTTTACTTTTTTTTTCGCCTCGACCGCTGTGCTCAGCAGGCCGGCAGCGGCCAACAAAACAGCGGTAGCGAGCAAATTTTTAGTCACCATGGGCGGGGTAGTTTTTGGAGTTCTTGGGCCAAGGTTCGCAGTGTGACAGGTTGCACAGGGCTGGGCGCATAGCGCTGCGCTTCAAGTCGCAGCAGCCAGTGGTGCATGGCCTGGGCAAAGGGCTGGTCTGCGCCGAGTTGTTGGATGGTGTGCTGAGCCAACTGGCGCGGCGGGCATTGGGCGGCAAAGCGCACCCCCTGTTTGCGCAGTTGGGCCGCCGCCTGTTGCAGCAGCCGCAGCCAGGGGTCTTGGCGGCGCTTGTCCCAGGCGGCCCAGGCAGCGCCAAAGAGACTGGCCAAAACGCCACAGGCAATCAGCAGGTAGCTCAGTGTGAGCCAGTTGGGCGATTCAAAACCAAGGGCCCGCAGCAGGCCGAGTTGGCGGTCCTGCGAGTAGTTCAAAACCCACTGGTTCCAGCGGTTGTTGCTGGCGTCCCAAAGGCTGGCCAGGCTGATGCGCAGGCCCGGGCTGACCGCGTAGACGGCGGCGGCGATTGCGCCCTCTGGGCTGCCCAGCCGCGCTGTTGTCTCTACCCGCGAGGGCGCCACAGAGGTGGTTGGGTCTACCCGCACCCAGCCACGCCCGGCCAGCCAGACTTCGGCCCAGGCATGGGCGTCGCGGTGCCGCACCACCCAGAAGCCGTCTACCGGGTTCAACTCGCCGCCCTGGTAGCCGGTGACCACACGGGCCGGGACGTCCATGGCGCGCATCAGGACCACAAAGCTCGAGGCAATGTGCTCGCAAAACCCCTGCTTGCTGTCAAACCAGAACTCGTCTGCGCTGTGCTGCCCGCTCACGCCGGGGCTCAGGGTGTAGGTGTAGCCGCCCTCGCGCAGGCGGGTCAGGGCGGCTGCCACGCGAGCCGCGCCGTCAGCCTGGCGCAGCGCCGGTTGGCGCAGCAGTTCGGCCGCCAAGCCGAGGGTGCGGGGGTTGAAGCCGGGCGGCAGGCTCACATAATCTTGCAGGCCTGGTGAGGCCTGCGTGGGCCCGTGCTGGAAATCCAGGTGGCTTTCTGCCTGGTAACGCAGCAACTCGTTGACGCTGCGGTTTGCCACCCATTGCAGCTCTGGCGTCATGCGGGGCCGCAGCTGGGGCAGCAGGGGGCCCAAGGCACTGGCATCTAGCAGCATCAGCCAGGCCCCGCCGTTGCCGGGCTCTAGGGTCACCTCGTAGCGCAGCGGTGCGCCGCGAACTCGCAGCTCGGCTTGGGGCTGCATAGATTCCGGGAACTCCGGGCGCAGGGGCAGCCATTCGCGCCCGTCAAAGCTAGACAGCACCGGGCCGCGAAAATACAGGCTGGACTGGGCCGGCGCCGTCCCCTCAAAGCGAATACGCATGGCGATGCCGTTGTCCAGCGCAATGCGGGCCATGTTGCCGACTTGCATCGTGGCCGACAGCCCGCTGCGGCTGCTCAGTGTGTCTGCAGGTACGCCCCAGAGCGGGCCGATGCGCGGAAACAGCACAAACAGCACGGCCATGATGGGCGCGCCAAGCAGAGCCATGCTGGCCGCAATGCGGGCCGATTGGCGCAGCGCTGGCTTGCCCACTGGCATATGGGCATTGACCAGGGCTGTCAGCAGGCCCAGCAGGGCGACCAGAATGGCTGCGGCAGTAAACAGCGATTGTGAGAAAAAGAAGCTGGTCAGCATGCTGAAAAAGCACAGGAAAAAAACCACAAAGGCATCCCGCCTGGCGCGCAACTCCAAGGTCTTGAGTGCCAGCAACACCATGATCAGTGTGACGCCAGGTTCGCGACCCAGAAAAGTGTCAAAACTAAAAAAAGTGGCGCCCAGGGCCGCCATCAGCAGCAGCAGCAGCCACCAGCGGCTCGGTAGCGGCCGTGCGCTGAGCGCCAGCCAGGTGCGCCAGCACAGAACGCTGCCGGTCAACAGGCTGCACCACGGGGGCACATGGTTGATTTGCGGCATCAGCACCCAGGCGATCACGGCCAGGGTAAACAGCGTGTCTCGGGCCTCACGCGGCATTTTTTGCAGGGCAGACCACAGTGATCGCGGGCTTACGGGGTGCATGTCTTTAGTGCCTGGCTAGGCTCTCCAGGCAGCGTTTTTTATGGGCCTCGCCGCTGCCTGCAGCAATTTCGGTGGCGCCCAAACGCAGGCCGTAGTCCAGCCCGAGTTGGTCAGCCCGCAGCACCCAGGCGCAAACCCGCTCGAGCTGTTGTTCGGGCTGGGTCAGGCCGGTTTGGCGCAGATCAAACCAGAGTTGCTGGCTTTGGGTCTGATGGCGGTCCCGGCTCACCAGTTCCCCGGTTTTGGCGGCCTTCTTCCACAGCACCAGTTTGAGCGGGTCACCGGCCTGGTAGGCCCGCACGCCTTCGAAATCACCGGCAGCCAGGCGGCCGGATCCGACCGCCTCGCGGCCCCGGGTTTCGCCGGCTGGCAGCGGCGGGCAGGGTGTTTCCGGGTTGGGGTACAGCAGCAGTTCG
>CAMATS010000352.1 GCA_945861195.1 Rhodoferax sp. OV413 | reverse complement strand
TTTGGCCTCATGCTGGGTGGTCTGCCCAGCATCAAGTTCCCGGCCTTCGGCTTGATCGTTGGTATTTACGTGCTGACCTTTGTCGCCAGCCTGGCGGGCGAAGAATTCAAGTTCAAGGAGGTCGCCGTATTGGCCACCATTCTGGCCGTTATGAGTTACCTGGCGTTCATCCTGCTGCTTAAATTGCAGTTCCCGGTTTGGCCGACCTTCATCACCGGTTAAGAGGTATACACCATGGATTTGATCACCAATCTGTCGCTCGGTTTCGGCGTGGCCTTCACGCCCATCAACCTGATGTACGCCTTCATTGGCTGCTTACTTGGCACCCTCATTGGTGTGCTGCCCGGCATCGGCCCGCTGGCCACCATCGCCATGCTGCTGCCCGCCACCTATGCTTTGCCGCCGGTGTCGGCGCTGATCATGTTGGCCGGTATTTACTACGGCGCCCAGTACGGCGGGTCTACCACCGCCATCTTGGTGAACCTCCCTGGGGAGTCGTCCTCGGTGGTCACGATCATCGACGGCTACCAAATGGCACGCAAAGGCAGGGCTGGGCCTGCCCTGGCTGCCGCGGGCTTGGGGTCTTTCTTTGCAGGTTGTGTGGGCACCCTGGTGTTGGCCGCTTTTGCTGTGCCCTTGACCGAGGTGGCCTTCAAGTTTGGACCGGCCGAGTATTTTTCGCTGATGATTCTGGGCTTGATCGGTGCCGTGGTGCTGGCTTCGGGGTCCCTGCTCAAGGCCGTGGGCATGATCCTGCTCGGGCTGCTGTTGGGCTTGGTTGGAACTGACGTCAACTCGGGCGTGGCGCGCTACAGCCTTGATATTCCTGAGCTGACCGATGGCATCGGTTTCATCGTGATTGGCATGGGCGTTTTTGGCTATGGCGAGATCATCAGCAACCTGGGTAAGGACGAAAGCCAGCGACAGGTGTTCACCGCCGAGGTCAAAGGGCTTTTTCCAACCGGTGAAGACTTCAAACGCATGATTCCGGCCATCTTGCGTGGTACGGCCTTGGGCTCCATGCTGGGCATTTTGCCCGGTGGCGGCGCGGTGATGGCGGCGTTTGCGGCCTACACCATTGAGAAGAAGACCAAGCTCCAGCCGGGCGAGGTGCCCTTCGGCCAAGGCAATATCCGCGGTGTGGCTGCGCCAGAGTCGGCCAATAACGCGGCGTCGCAGACCTCGTTTATTCCGCTGCTCACGCTTGGTATTCCGCCCAACGCCGTGATGGCGCTGATGGTGGGTGCCATGACCATCCACAACATTCAGCCCGGCCCCCAGGTGATGACCAGCAACCCCCAGCTGTTCTGGGGCCTGATCGCCTCGATGTGGATCGGCAATGCTATGCTGATCATCCTGAACCTGCCACTCATCAGCATGTGGATCAAACTGCTGAGCGTGCCCTACCGCTGGCTGTTCCCGGCCATTGTGCTGTTCTGTGCCATCGGGGTTTATTCGACGAATAACAACACCTTTGACATCTGGATGGTGGCAATCTTCGGCTTGGTGGGCTATACCTTCATCAAGCTCGGCATGGAGCCGGCACCGTTGCTGCTCGGCTTCATCCTCGGGCCCATGATGGAAGAAAACCTGCGCCGTGCCCTGCTGCTGTCGCGTGGTGACTGGAGCGTGTTTGTGACCCGCGGGCTGTCTGCCACCCTGCTGGCGATGGCTGCGCTCTTGCTGCTGATCGTGTTGCTGCCGTCGATCAAGAAAAAACGCGAAGAGGCTTTTGTCGAAGACTAAGCAGCAGCTTGCCCAGGCCGGAGCTCCTTCACGAGATCCACCTGGTGCATTCAGCTTGGTATGCAAACGCCCTGAGTTGGCAGGCGAAAACCCGTTTTCTTGCGGCCTGCCAATGGGGTGGCTTTGAGCCGTCAAGCCGATCCTGCGCTGCTTAGCGGTCTGCTCATGGCTGCGGTGGGTGCGATTGCCTTCAGCGGCAAGGCCATCATCGTGAAGCTGGCCTACCGGCACGGCGTAGATGCGGTCACCCTGATCATGTACCGCATGTTGTTTGCCCTGCCTATTTTTGCTGGCATGGCCTGGTGGGCGAGCCGCGGCAAAGCGCCCCTGAGCCTGCGCGACTGGCGCGGCATTCTGTTACTTGGCTTTAGCGGCTACTACCTGGCGAGTTTTCTGGATTTTGCGGGCTTGAGTTACATCAGCGCGTCGCTGGAGCGGCTGATTTTGTACCTCAACCCCACCTTGGTGCTGCTGCTGGGCCTGCTGCTGTATCGGCGGCGCATACAGCCCAGCCAGTTTCTGGGCATGGCCGTGAGCTACTTGGGCGTGCTGCTGGTCTTTGGCCATGAGTTGCAAAGCCAGGGCGCAGACGCCGCATTGGGTGCTTTGCTGGTATTCCTGAGCGCAGTCAGCTATGCGGTGTACCTGAGTTTTAGCCACGAGTTTGTCAAACGGCTGGGCGCCTTGCGCCTGGTGGGGCTGGCCAGCAGCGTGGCCTGCCTGCTGTGCCTGCTGCAATTTGCGCTGTTGCGCCCCTTGAGCGCCGCCGGGGTTGTGCCCGAGGTGCTCTGGCTCTCGCTCCTTAATGCCACCCTGTGCACCGTGGTACCGGTGCTGCTGATGATGATGGCCATCGAGCGCATCGGCGCCGCCATGGCAGCGCAGGTTGGCATGATTGGGCCCTTGTCCACTATTTTGATGGGGGCCTTGCTGCTGGATGAAGCCCTCAATGCCTGGGTGCTCGCAGGCACGCTGCTGGTGCTCAGCGGCGTCTATATCTGCACCCGGGCCCTGCGCCAGCCCTGATGGCTGCGGCAAGCGGGGCAGCTGATCCCGGCGCCAAGGCGTCTATCATTGCCCTGTTTGGCTTCGATCAAGAGCTGACTTTATTCACAACACAAGGGGCACAACATGGATTTGGGTATCGCTGGCAAATGGGCGCTGGTGGGTGGCGCCAGCAAAGGGCTGGGTTTTGGTTGCGCACAGGCGCTGGTGCGCGAGGGTGTGAACCTGGTGATGGTGGCTCGGGGAGCCGATGCATTGCAGCAAGCCGCACACCGATTGACGGCCGACTATGCCCAGGCCAACGGCGCCCAGGTGCTGTTTGTGCCCGCCGACATCACCACCACTGAAGGCCGCGCTGCGGTGTTTGCCAAACGGCAGCAATTTGACATCGTGGTGACCAACGCGGGTGGGCCGCCGCCAGGAGATTTTCGCAACTGGGACCGCGACGCCTGGCTGCGCGCCATCGATGCCAACATGCTCACCCCCATCGATCTCATCAAGGCCACGGTGGACGCTATGGCCGAGCGCGGCTTTGGGCGCATCGTCAACATCACCTCCAGTTCGGTCAAGTCGCCCATCGACACGCTTGGCCTGTCCAACGGCGCGCGCAGCGGCCTGACCG
>CAMATS010000351.1 GCA_945861195.1 Rhodoferax sp. OV413 | reverse complement strand
CTGCTGCCAGAATTGCTGCTCGGTGCGGCGCATCAAACACCGGGCCGGCGGGCACTGGCAAGCGCATTGGCAGAAGAATGCCAGGGCCTGGGGCCGGGTTTTCACCGAATCAGCTTGCACCACGGCCAACTGCTGCTGACGCTTTGCGTAGGCGAGCTGCAGCCGCTGCTGCGTCAGCAGCGCTTTGACGCTGACGCGATTTTCCTGGACCCAGGCCCGGCAGGCCTGGTTGAAGGGGCACCCTGGAACCTCTATGGCATCAAGGCGCTGGCCCGCTTAGCCCGCCGAGCGAGCCGGCTGGCCCTGCCCGCAAATCGGCCGGCCTGGACCGACGCTGCGCTCAAGCAGTGCGGGTTTGTGCTCGACCCTGGGCTTGAACTGACGGCCGCGGGGCTCGCAGGAGCCGAATTCCAACCCGCTTGGCAGTTGAAAAGTGGCCCCAGCAGCGCCGCTGCGGCAGTGCCGGGGGCAGTCGCAAGCTGCGCGGTGGTGGGCGCGGGCTTGGCCGGCGCCAGTGTTGCTGCTGCGCTGGCCCGGCGTGGCTGGCAAGTGCAGGTGCTCGACGCCGCTGAGCTGCCCGCCTGCGGCGCCTCCAGCCTGCCAGTGGGCTTGGCAGTGCCACATGTCTCGGTGGACGACTGCGCCCTCTCCAGGCTATCGCGCAGCGGTCTTCGGCTGTTGCTGGCACAGGCGCAGGCGCTGCTGCGCCCAGGCCAGGACTGGCATGCCAGCGGCGTGCTGGAGCGTGGTTTTGAACCAGACGGCCCCGCGGCAGATCGGTGGCATGCGCAGGCCTGCTGGGTCAAGCCGGCCGCCTTGGTGCAAGCCTGGTTGGCTCAGCCCGGTGTGCAGTTTGCCGGGCAGTGTCGGGTGGCGAGCCTGCGCCGCCAAGCTCATCACTGGGACTTGCTGGGCGACAGGGGGCAGTTGGTGGCCAGCGCGCAACGCGTGGTGCTGGCCAACGCCCATGCCCTGCCCGCCTTGTTGCAGGCCTGCCGCAGTGCCGAACCGGGCCTTGACATCGCCGAGCCACCACGGGCCTTGACGGCAGTTCACGGGCAGCTTTCCTGGGCCTTGCACAGTGCCCAAGCCGGGCCGGGTCTGGACCCTTTCCCGCCCTTCCCGGTCAACGGCGCTGGCAGCCTTCTGCCCTGGGTACCGCTGGCTGGGTCGCAGGCCTGGTATGCCGGCGCCACGTACAGCGCCGCGCAAGACCCGCAGCCGACCGAGCAGCAGGGGCACCAAGCCAATCTGGCGCGGCTCACTGCGCTGCTGCCTGAACTGGGCCGGCAACTCGCGCCGCTGTTTGCCGCCCAGCAGGTGCAGGCCTGGCGCAACACGCGCTGCGTCAGCGCCGACCGCCTACCCCTGCTTGGTCCGCTGAGCAACGGCCCCGACCTGGGTTTGTGGGTTTGCACGGCGATGGGCTCTCGCGGTCTGATGTTCTCGGTTTTGTGCGCCGAACTGCTGGCCGCCATGTGGGGTGGTGAACCCCTGCCCGTGGAGGCCAGACTGGCCAGCCAGCTCGAGGCCTTGCGCGGCCGACAGCGGCCGGCTCAGCCCGCAGGGGCCGGGGCGCTGGGAGTGGCCGACCGGCCCATGCCCAGGTAGGTGTCGATGATGCGTTGGTCATGCAGCAGGGCCTGGGCCTGACCGCTCAAAGCCAGGGCACCCATCTCGAGCACATAGGCCCGGTCTGCCACCTTCAGGGCGGCACGGGCATTTTGCTCGACCAGCAACACAGCCACGCCAAGTTGGCGCAGCGAGGCCACCACCTGCAAGACCTCCCGCACAATCAGCGGAGCCAAGCCCAGCGAGGGCTCGTCAAGCATCAACAGGCGCGGGCGGGCCATCAAGGCACGGCCAATTGCCAGCATCTGGCGCTCCCCGCCGGAGAGGGTTGCCGCCAACTGGTCGCGCCGCTCTTGCAAGCGGGGAAAGATGGCAAACACCTCCTGCATGCGCTGAGCCTGGTCGCGCTGCCCGCGGCGCCAAGGCGAAAACCCGCCAAGCAGCAGATTGTCATGAACCGACATCTCGCCAAACAGTTCGCGCTTCTCGGGCACCAGGGCCACGCCATGCGCCACCATCGCCTCGACCTGAATCGTGCGCATGGCCAGGCCGTCGAGCCGCAGTTGACCGCTGGCTGGCAGCAGACCCATGATGGCGCACAGCAGCGTGCTCTTGCCAGCGCCATTGGGGCCGATCACAGCCACGATCTCGCCCTCGGCAATCGACAGGCTCACCTGGTGAACCGCCTGCACAGCGCCGTAAGAGACGCAGAAGTCGCTGATCTCCAGCAGGTTCTGGCTCATGTCTCAGACCCCTGGAGATCGTCAACGCCGACGCCGAGGTAGGCCTCGCGTACACGGTGGTCGGCTTGCACCTGTGCGGGGGTGCCACGGCAAATCACGCCGCCAAACTCCATCACCGTGACCCGGTCGGCCAGGTTCATCACAAACTCCATGTCATGCTCGACCACCAAAATACCCAGGCCCTGGGCGCGCAGCTGTTTTAGGAGCGTGGCGAGCGCCTGCTTTTCCAGGTGCCGCAGGCCGGCAGCGGGCTCATCGAGCAGCAGCAGCAGGGGCCCGCCGGCCAAGGCGCGGGCGATTTCAACCGTTCTTTGCTGCCCCAGAGACAGCGAGGCCGCTGGCAGATCAGCCCAGTCAGACAGCCCGCAGCGCTCAATTTGCAAACGTGCTCGGGCCAATAGCGCGGCCTCCTCGGCCCGGTCTAGCCGCAACATGGCGGCAAGCCAGCCGCAGCGGCCCAGCCGGTGGGCACCAAGGGCGACATTCTCCAGAACACTACGCTGCCCAAGCAGGCGCACATGCTGAAAAGTGCGGCCCAAACCAAGTTGGGCAAAAGCCCGGGCGGCCTGCCCGGTCATGCCTTGCCCGAGCAGTTCAACATCGCCTGCGCAGGGCTCATCCACACCCGAAACCAGGTTGAAAAAAGTGCTTTTGCCAGCCCCGTTGGGGCCGATCAAGGCATGCACCTCGCCTGCCAGCACAGTCAAACTGACCGCGTCGTTGGCAATCAAGCCGCCAAAACGCTTGGTCAGGCCGCGTGTTTCGAGCAGCACAGCACCCGGCGCTGCCAGCGCCGGCTGCGGCCAGGGAGCATGCTGCATCGGGGTAGCGGCTGCTGGCGTTTTGAGCCAGCGCCGACTGAGCCGGGCCATGATGGGCCACAGTCCGTCGGCCGCCCGGTGCAGCATGACCAGCATCAGCAGGCCGAAGACGATCACCTCAAAGTTGCCGCTGCGGCCCAAGAGCTGCGGAAGAATGTCTTGCAGCTGGGCCTTGAGCAGCGTGATCAGCCCGGCCCCCAGTACCGCGCCCCAAAGGTGGCCCGAGCCGCCGACCACGG
>CAMATS010000350.1 GCA_945861195.1 Rhodoferax sp. OV413 | reverse complement strand
TGGCCGACCTGGGCGGCTACCAGGGCCACGGCGCCTGGGCCACGCCGCACGGCATGCTGGTCAGCTGGGCCCTGATGATGGAGGGCGGCATCCAGCTCAACGCCCGCGGCGAGCGCTTTCATGATGAGACCGGCGGCTACTCGGAGGCGGCGGTGCAGGTGCTGGCCCAGCCCGGCGGCGTGGCATGGAATGTGTTTGATGAGCCGATCCTGGCGCTGGCACGCGGCTTTCCGGATTTTGTGGCGGCCGAGGCCGCCGGCGCTGTCAAAACCTGTGCTGATGCTGAGGCACTGGCAGCCCTGATCGGTGCCGACGCCGCAACCGTGCTGGCAGCCTGCAAAAGCCCCAGCAGGGCCGGCTACACCGGCGCGGCCCGCGGTACGGCGCCGGCCGAAGCCCGGCCCAAACGGCCACTGCAAGCGCCGTATTACGCGGTCAAAGTGACCGGCGCGCTGTTTCACACCCAGGGCGGACTCGATATCGACGCCCACTGCCGGGTGCTGCGCGAAGACGGCAGCCCGCTGCCCAACCTGCTGGCCGCTGGTGGCGCGGCCAGGGGGGTTTCGGGCAATGCGGTGTGGGGCTATTTGTCAGGCAACGGCCTGCTCAGTGCGGTGGCCGGCGGCTCGATTGCCGCGCAAACTGCGGTGACACAATGCCGGCCATGAGCACACTGAAATCGCGGCTGGGTCAGCCCCAAGCCTTGTTGGCGCCCGGCATCTTTGACGCCCTGAGCGCGCTGGTGGCCGAGCAGGCCGGCTTTGAGGCCCTGTACCTGTCGGGCGCCTCGATCGCCTACACCCGGCTTGGCCGCTCCGACATCGGCCTGACCACCTTCAGCGAGGTGGCAGACACGCTGGCGCGCATCACCGAGCGGGTGCACACCCCGGTCATCGTCGACGGCGACACCGGCTTTGGCAATGCGCTCAACGTGCAGCGCACGGTACGCGGCTTTGAGCGCGCCGGGGCCGCCATGGTGCAACTCGAAGACCAGGGCTTCCCCAAGCGCTGCGGCCACCTGGACGGTAAGTCAGTGGTCAGCACCAGCGAGATGTGCGGCAAGCTGCGCGCCGCACTCGACGCCCGCCACAGCGACCAGACCCTGATCCTCGCCCGCACCGACGCGCTGGCCATCGAGGGCCTGGATGCCGCGCTGGACCGGGCGGATGCCTACCTGGCCTGCGGTGTCGACGCCCTCTTTATTGAAGCCCTGCGCACGCCAGAGCAGATGGACATTGCCTGCCAGCGCTTCGCGCAGCGGGTGCCGCTGCTGGCCAATATGGTCGAAGGCGGCAAGACGCCTGTGCAAAGCGCCCATGAACTGGGGCAGCGCGGCTTTCGGATCGTGATCTTTCCTGGCGGCACGGCGCGCGCAGTGGCGCACACCCTGCAGCGCTACTATGCCTCGCTGCACAGCCACCAGACCACCGCACCGATGGGCCATGCCATGCTCGATTTTGAGCAACTCAACGCACTCATAGGCACGCCCGAGTTGCTGGCGCTGGGGCAGCGCTATGCCCGGCCCTGATGGGCCTGATGGGCCTGGGGATGGCCAGGCGCATGCAGTGGGTGCCGGTGTCGCCCCACTCGGTCAACTTGGTCCACTCGGGTCCACTGTAAGCCGACATCGCGCTGGCTGACCGGTCATGGGGCTTGCCTGTGGACAAGCACGGGAGATGGCGCCGCGTCGGCCATGGCCTCACCGAGCCGGATCGGCCGGCCCGGCACCCAGGACGGGTTGAAGCACAGCTGCCCCCGGGGGACCAGCAGCACCACCGTGGAGCCCAACAGAAAGCGCCCCATTTCCTGGCCCTGGCGCAGTGATACCGGCGAGTGCTCGTAGCGCCACTCGCGCAAACGGCCCGGGCGCGGCGGATTGACCAGGCCGTGCCAGACCGTGGCCATGCTGCCAACAATGGTGGCCCCCACCAACACCAGGGCCAAGGGGCCCAGGGCGGTCTCAAACACACAAACTAGGCGCTCGTTGCGGGCAAACAAGCCAGGTACGCCGCGCGCGGTGCTCGGATTGACCGAAAACAATTCTCCCGGCACATGCAACATGCGGGTCAGGCGGCCGTCGCAGGGCATGTGGATACGGTGGTAGTCGCGCGGGCTGAGGTAGAGCGTGGCAAACAGGCCATCGTCAAACAGAGCGGCAAGCTGGCTGTCGCCACCCAGCAGCGCCGTGCAGCTGTAATCGTGCCCCTTGGCTTGAAAAATCCGGCCAGCGCTCACCGCACCGAGCTGGCTGATGGCACCGTCTACCGGGCTGAGCAATTCAGCCCGAGCCAGCGGCCTGGCATCCGGCTTGAGGGCGCGGGTGAAGAAATCATTAAAACAAGCGTAGCTGGCCGGGTCCGGATCAGCTGCCTCGGCCATGTTGACCTGGTAGCGCTGCACAAACCAGCGGATCAAGGCAGTGCTCCAAGCACCGGCACGGGCGCCGGCGATCTTGCCCGCCAGCAGGGTCATGGCCTGCTTGGGCAGCAGGTATTGCGGCAGCACAGCGAGACGGTCTGACATGGAGGCCACCAGAGTAGAGAACGGCGGCCGATTCTAGCCAGCAGGTGCTTCGGCGCGAAATGGCAAAATGGCTGATGCCAGCGACGCGCATTCCACCGATTCAGTGCCTGTTAACCTTTGAAGCTTTGGCCCGCTTGCGCAGCGTCACACAGGCCAGCGAAGAATTGTTTGTCACACCCAGCGCAGTCAGCCACCGGGTCAAGCAACTCGAGCAAATCATCGGAACCCGGCTTTTTGGCCGGGCTGATTTTTCCCTGACCTCCGAGGGCAGCGAGTACCTCGCCCATGTGCGCGAGGGGCTCGCCACACTGCAAAAATTTCCCAGCTCCGCCGCAGCGCCGGGCAAGCGCAAGCTGCGCCTGGCGGTTACACCCACCTTTGCCCGTTCTATTTTGATCCCGCGCCTGGCTGAGTTCGCCAAGGCCTATCCCGAGATCGACCTGACGCTGCAAATCTCCATCCCGCTGCTCGATGTGGTGGCGGAGGATGCCGACCTGATGGTCCGATTTGGCACCGGGCGCTACGCCGACGTGGAGCACCAGATACTGTTCAAGGACGAGGTCACGCCGCTTGCCTCACCCGCGTATGTGCGTGAACACGGCCCCTTTGCAGTCGCCCAGGACCTGGAGCGCGCCAGCCTGTTGCGCAGCCCGCTGGAGCCCTGGCGCACCTGGTTTGCCGCGCAACACCTGGACTGGCCGGAGCCGGCCGAGGGCTCGCAGTTCAACGACATCGGCCTGATGTGCGACGCTGCCGCCGCCGGCCTGGGCGTGGCGCTGGTGCGCCTGCGCCTGGGCGCGCCCTGGTTGGAGCGCGGGGCCCTGGTGCGCCTGGGCAGCAGCCCGGTCTACAAAG
>CAMATS010000349.1 GCA_945861195.1 Rhodoferax sp. OV413 | reverse complement strand
TCACGGGCGCCTGCTACTACTGGCTTCGCCACGATGCCACGCCACGGCTCAAATTTTTGATACTTGGCGCCATGTTCAGCGCAATGGCGGTCATGACCAAGGGAATTTTTACCCTGATTACCATTGGCAGCGGCCTGCTTGCGATGTGGTTTTTTCAGCGCCGCTGGCATGAGATGGGTCGTGCCAAATGGTGGCTGGCCCTGCTGCTCACACTGGTCTTTACCGGCCCGGAGTTGCTCGCGCTGTACCTGCAGTTTGACGCGCAAGCGCAAAAGCAAGTGTTCGGTCAGACACAGGTCTCGGGCATCCGGTTCTTCTTATGGGACAGCCAGTTTGGACGCTTTTTCAACACCGGCCCGATTCGCAACACCGATGGCAACCCAGTCTTTTTTTTACATGTTTTTTTATGGGCATTTTTGCCTTGGACCGGTGTTGCGTTTGCTGCGGTCATCCGCGCCTGGCGCGAGTTTGGGGCAAGCCCGGCTGCACAACGCACGGCACTGGTGTACTTGGCCGCCTCGTTTTTTGTCACCTTCGTGCTGTTTAGCCTGACAAGCTTTCAGCTTGACTACTACGCCGTGATTTTGTTCCCCTTCGCGGCTATTGTTTGTGGGCAATTTCTGGACCAGTTGCTCAAGGGTTCAGGTTATCACCGGCCTTTGTATGCAACACAAATCCTGCTGTCCGTACTGCTGCTGGCCATGGCGCTGGGCATGGCGCTGTATACCGACAAGGCTGTGGTCGTTGGGGCCCTGCTGCTGATGCTGGTGCTGGGTCTGGCCGGGGCGCAGCAGCTGCCGCAGCGCAGCCGCGTGCTGCTGGTGTTCCCGCTGCTGGGCGTGGCTCTGCTGTACACCAGCATCACGCTGCTGGTGACGCTGAGCTATTTGTCAGTGGGCCTGGCCTACAACGTCGATCGGGCCCTGGCAGCCCAGACGCCTGGCCCGATCTATGTCTGGCGAATGCCGCTGGTGGCGCGCGAGTTGGCCCTGTACAGCCCGGCGTCTTGCCAGCTCGCGCGGGCCAGCGCCGATTTGCCACCCGGGGGTGCACCCTTTTACCTGGTCATCCGTGCTGCCGAGCTGGCTCAGATAGGCGAAACACTGGCGCAGGCCGAGCCGGTGGCGCAGGGACATTGGGCACTTGAAAAAACCGGCCTGCTGCCACGCATGTTGCGCTTGGCAAAGGGCACTGAGGCGCTGGAGGATGTTCGTGTTTTTAGGGTTAAGCCTGGTCGCCCGTAGGCCAGGCCATTGGGCCTGAACGCTGACAAGACATTTCAACTGCGGCTCGGCCCAACACACAGGTCTCGCCAAAAAGTATTGAAACACAGGCAATACTTTTGTCATATTCAATTTCTAAACTTTAAGTCCACCATAACTTTTAACAAGGAAATTGAACCATGCGAACCCAGACAATCAGTGCTGCGGCACTTTTATTTATGTCTACTTTGGCTACTGCCCAGACTGAATTTCCAGCCAAACTTTCTGGCCATGTGATCATTCCTGCGCAAACCTTCATCGCAGTGCCTGCCGACGCTCCGGCAGACCTGCAAACTTCGGGCAAATTTGCTGACGGCCCAGCCCGTATCGGGTCGCTCGGATCGCGCGAAGGCAAGTCTGCCGGACGACCGACTGGCGTGAAATTTCCCTTCCAAGGCCAGCCAATCCAGGGGCATTCCGGCATCAAACACATGCCCGATGGCAGCTACTGGGTGATTACGGACAACGGCTTTGGCTCGAAGGCTAGTTCGCCCGACTCGGCGCTCTACCTTAACCAGTGGCAGATGGATTGGGACAAGGGGATCGCAAAGCATGTGAAGACCATGTTCTTGCATGATCCGGATAAAAAAGTACCCTTTCGCATCGTTCACGAAGGTACAGACAAGCGCTACCTGACCGGCTCAGACTTTGATATTGAAGGCTTTCAAATCATCAACGACAAGTTTTGGATTGGCGATGAATTCGGCCCCTACCTGATCCGAACTGATGCCACTGGCCGGGTTGAAGCGTTTTTCGAAACCTTTGCCGAGGGCAAACTTGTTATGTCGCCGGATCACATGCGAGCCAGTACACCAAATCCCGGGACGGCATTGGCAGGCGTTAATTTGGCTCGCTCCAAAGGCTTCGAGGGCCTCGCTGCCTCAAAGGATGGCAAGTTTCTGTACGGCATGCTCGAGGGTCCAATGTGGGACAGCAATAAATCTGACTGGGAAAGAGTAGGCACTCAGCAGGCACTGCGGGTGCTTGAGTTCTCGGTTGCCGATGAGAAGTGGACCGGGCGATTCTGGTTCTTTCCCTTTTCGACGGGTGCAGATTCGATTGGCGACTTCAATATGATTGATGGCACAACCGCTCTTGTGATCGAGCGGGACAGCGGTGAAGGCACAGCGGACAAAGCGTGCCCGGCAGGTACCCGAGCGGAAAACTGCTTTCACAACATCGCAAAATTCAAGCGCATCGTGAAAATAGAAATGAACGACAGCAATGTCGGACAGGCTATTCGGAAAATTGCCTACGTCGATCTGATGAAAATTCAAGACCCGGATCAGAAAGCGCGCAAACCACTGAACGATGGCGTACTCACTTTTCCTTTTTTCACCATCGAGAATGTCGACATTGTGGACGCCAAACACATCATCGTTGGCAATGACAACAATCTGCCGTTTTCGACCAGCCGAGAGCCTAACAAGGCTGATGACAATGAGTTCGTGCTCCTGAGCGTTGAGGCCTTTCTGCAGGCCAAGTAAGTGCCTTGCAGGTACGCCCGGCTCTGGTGTTGATCGGCTGGCCGACAGGGCGGTCCGGAGGCAGGTGAGCCGGGCGGTGGACTGCCCGCCCAGGCAAATTACCGCCCTGCCCTTGCCTGGGCCAGCAGTGACCAGCGCCGAGCAAAACTGCCCGACTGCAAAGCGGCCCGGGCCGCTCAGGACTCAGCTTGGCTACCGTGCTCGATTAAAAAGTCGCTGGGTTTGAATCGGCTTAAGCGTCGCCGCATGTACCAGGTGGTCCAGGGCCAGTTGCTGCTGTTGTGGCCGTTTTTGTCGATGAAGTAGCTGCTGCAGCCGCTGTTCCAGACCCGGCTGTACAGCGCGGTCTGGATCTGGCGGTTGTAGCTTTGGTATTTTTGGGGGTCAATCGCGATGCTGACAAGGCCCGCCCGCTGCGCGGTCTGTATGGCCGAGATGATGAACTGCAGCTGCGCCTCAAGCATCACAAAGGCCGATGAGTAGGTGTAGAGGTTAGGCCCGAAGGTGAGAAACAGGTTTGGGCAGTCCTGGGTCATGGTGCCCAGATAAGCATCGGCTGAGCCCTGCCAGCGCTGGGCCAGCGGCACCCCCGAAAGGCCCACAATGCACTTCCCAATGGGCGGCTCGGCGACCTC
>CAMATS010000348.1 GCA_945861195.1 Rhodoferax sp. OV413 | reverse complement strand
GCCGCTGAATAGTCGCCGGCGGCCACCGCCGCCTCGTACTCGGCGCGGGCCGCCTCTGGGTGAGCGCGCAGGCTGTCCAGCCGCGGCTCAAGCCGGCGATGCAGGTCATTGCGGATGGCGCGGAAGTCATAGGGCTCCGGCCAGTTCTTGCGCCGCAGAATGTCAAAAATACCTGAGCGGGCGGTGCCATCGCCATTGGTTTGGATCGCCTGGCGCTTGGCGCCCTCAGCTGCCAGGCTCTCCTGCGTGGCCCACAGTCGGGAGCCGACCAGCGCGCCATCCGCCCCTAGCACCAGGGCGGCAGCCAGGGTGCGCCCATCGGCGATACCGCCAGCGGCCAACAACAGGGTGTCGGGGGCCTGGGTGGCCAGCCAGTCGGCCACCTCTGGCACAAAACTCAGGGTGGCCCGGCCATTGAGGGCATTCATGCCGTGCCCGCCGGCCTCGGCTCCCTGGGCCACCACCACCGTGGCGCCGGCCTCGATCGCCTGCGGCAACTGCGCCAGCCGTTGCACCTGGCAGATCAGGTCAACACCCGCGCGGGCGATGCGCGCCGCATAGGGCCGGGGGTCGCCGAACGACAGCATCACGGCTCTCGGCCGCTGGTCTGCTGGTTGGTCCAGCAGCCAGTCGAGCGCCGAGGCGTCCTGGTCGAGCTTCCAGGTGATGAAGCCACAGCCGAGTGCGCCCGCGCCCGCCTGCTGAGTCGCGAGCGTGTACTCACGCCGGGTCCAGTCCAGATCGCCATAGCCACCGCCCACCAGGCCCAGGGCGCCCCCACGGGCGCAGGCCCCGGCAAGGGCGCCACCGGCTGCCAGCGCCATCGGCGCCAACACCACGGGCAGGCTCAGGCCATAGCGGCGGGTCAAGCGGGTGGAAAGGCGATCGTTCATCGTCAGCCGGGCAGCGGCGCGCGCCCTCAGTACAGCACCACACCCCGGATCGACTCGCCGCGCTTCATCAAATCAAAACCCAGGTTGATGTCTTCCAGCGGCATGGTGTGGGTGATCAGGTCGTCGATGTTGATCTTGCCCTCCATGTACCAGTCGACAATTTTGGGCACATCGGTGCGGCCGCGCGCGCCGCCAAAGGCTGAGCCTTCCCATTTGCGGCCGGTGACCAGCTGGAACGGGCGGGTGCTGATCTCCGCCCCGGCCTCGGCCACACCAATGATGATGCTGCGGCCCCAGCCCTTATGGGTGCATTCCAGCGCCTGGCGCATGACCTTGGTGTTGCCAATGCACTCAAAGCTGTAGTCGGCGCCGCCGTCGGTCAGCTGCACAATGGCGTCGACCAGGTTCTCGGTCTCGTTGGGGTTGATGAAGTGCGTCATGCCAAACTGGCGGGCCATAGCCTGGCGGGCGGGGTTGATGTCCACGCCGATGATCTTGTCAGCGCCCACCATCTTGGCACCTTGAATCACATTCAGGCCGATGCCGCCCAGGCCAAACACCACCACATTCGCGCCCGCCTCCACCTTGGCGGTGAACAGCACCGCACCAATGCCGGTGGTCACGCCGCAGCCGATGTAGCAGACCTTGTCAAAAGGCGCGTCCTTGCGGATCTTGGCCAGCGAGATCTCGGGCGCCACCGTGTAATTGCTGAAGGTGGAGGTGCCCATGTAATGGAAGATCGGCTTGCCGTCCAGGCTGAAGCGGCTGGTGGCGTCGGGCATCAGCCCCTTGCCCTGTGTGCCGCGGATCAGCTGGCACAGGTTGGTCTTGCGGCTCAGGCAAAACTTGCACTGCCGGCACTCGGGCGTGTAGAGCGGGATGACATGGTCACCCTTTTTAAGAGTGGTCACACCCGGCCCCACATCCACCACGATGCCGGCACCCTCGTGGCCCAAAATGGCCGGGAAGATGCCCTCCGGGTCCGCGCCCGACAGGGTGTAGTAATCGGTATGGCAAATGCCGGTGGCCTTGATCTCGACCAGCACCTCGCCAAAGCGGGGGCCGTCCAAGTCGACGGTTTCAATGGTCAGGGGGGCACCCGATTTCCAGGCAACAGCAGCTTTGGTTTTCATCTCAGTCCTTGGGTAAGTTCAAGTTCGGGTTCAAGCCAGGCAGGCCTGTACCTGGGGTAAAAAATGGTCGAGTGCGGGGCCGTGGTAGCCAAAGATCTTGCCTTCTTCATCCCAGCGTCTCAGCCGGATGGCATCGGTAAAAAAAGGCTCAGCCGCAAATGTGGCCGCCTGGGTGGCGGTCATCGGTCCACCCTGCAAACGCAGCGACACCTTGGATGCGTCCGACAGCCGATCGAAATAACCTGGCTCCATCGTGGCGAGGTAGCGTTTGGCCGCCACATGCATGCGCACCGGCTCGGTCACGGCCAGGCCGAAGTGGCGCGACAGCCAAGCCGAGCCACTGGCCTCGTGCTGGGTGTCAATGCCGGAATCTGCCACGTCTGCGGGAAGGTCATGCAGCAGGTGGCCGATGTCGTGCAGCAGGGTGGCTGTGACCAGAGCCGCGTCGGCGCCATCGCGTTCAGCAAAGGCGGCGCATTGCACGGCATGCTCCAGCTGGCTGATGCCCTCGCCATAGGTTTCTTGGCCGCGCCGCTCGAAGGCGGTGCAAATCTCATCGATCACGCTCATGGCCAGTCGCTTTCTGCAGGGTTCATGGGTGTTTACGCCACATTGCGTGGGCGGCTCAGCACCAAACGCCGGCTTTCCATCGCGTCGCGATCAATATAGCAGCCTTGCAGGTGCCGCCGACCCAGATTCGGGTCAAACGCGGTGCGGCCATGCAGGGCACGGTCGTTCTGCATCACCACACAGTCGCCGGGCGCCAGACGGAACACCAGTTGCAGCTCGTCACGCAGCAGCAGTTGCGCAAATTGGCGGTAAGCCTGGTACCAGGCCTCGGCTACATCGGCGGGCGCATCCAGCCAGTCGGCCGAACGGTTGTTGAAGTGCACCGCCTTGAGCACACCTTCGCTGTCGGTAGATATCAGGGTTTGCCTGGCGCGCAGATCGGTATGGGCGTCGGCATAGCGAAAGTTCATCGGCACCGTGCGCAGCAGCTCAAACGCTGCTGGGTCCTGCTGGCGCAGCAACTCAGCCGCGGCAAAACCATCCACCAGCAGGGTGTCCCCGCCCGGCGCCTCGGCCTCCAGGCAATGCAACAACTGCACGCCGGGTGAGGGGTGGCGGTAAGGGTTGTCAGAGTGCACGCCCAAGGCCACGGCGGTGTAGGCCAGGTTGGTCGGGTTGGGCACTGATTTCACGTCAAACAGCCGACCGTAGTTGGTGATGCGCACATAACCCAGCCGGTCGCCCACCTCGGCCACGGCGCCGGGCGTGATCGGCACCTCAGTGAGTAAACCAAACCCTAGCGCGGTGTAGCGCTCCAGCCAGGCCAGCTCTTGGGCTGGGTCAGCCAACAGGGC
>CAMATS010000347.1 GCA_945861195.1 Rhodoferax sp. OV413 | reverse complement strand
TTGGATGAACTCCGCAACGCGGTTGCGGTCGACACCCTGGCCAGCAAGCCAGCGGCGACCCCGGCTTGGCAGCAATTTCTGTCCCAGGCCGAGACCCGGACTGCCGCCGACCTAGACCAGCGCTTTGCCAGCCTGCAGCGCCAGATTCGTGACAACGGTGTCACCTACAACGTGTACGCAGACGAGGACGGCCCGCAGCGGCCCTGGTCGCTGGACCTGTTTCCGCTGCTCATCGATTCACAGCGCTGGGCCCAGATTGAAGCCGGGGTCTTGCAACGCACCAGATTGCTGGAGCAGGTGCTTGCCGATGTGTATGGGCCGCAGCAGTTGCTCAAGCGCGGCCTGCTGCCCCCCGCGCTGGTACAGGGGCATCCGGGCTACCTGCGCTCCATGCACGGCGTGACGCCGGTGGGCGGCGTGCGCCTGCACATCGCAGCCTATGACCTCGCGCACGGCCCAGACGGCAACTGGTGGGTGGTGGGGCAGCGCTGCCAGGCGCCGTCCGGGCTGGGCTACCTGTTAGAAAACCGCATGGCTGTATCGGGACAGTTTCCGCAGGCCCTTGAGGCCTTGCGGGTGCAGCACCTGGCCAGCACCTATGCTGCGCTGATGACCAGCCTGAAAATCCGCAGCCCGGCGGGCGAAGACGCGCACCTGGCCCTGCTCACCCCAGGCCCTTACAACGAAACCTATTTTGAGCATGCCTACCTGGCTCGCCACCTGGGCCTGAGTTTGGTGGAAGGGGGCGACTTGTTGGTGCGCGACGACAACCTGTATCTCAAAACTCTCAAGGGCCTGGTGCCGGTGCACGGCTTGATCAAACGGGTCGATGACGACTACCTCGATCCGCTGGAGCTGCGCGCCGACTCCACCCTGGGTGTGCCCGGCCTGCTGCAGGCGATTCGGGCCGGCGGGGTGCTGTTGGCCAATGCCCCGGGCACAGCCTTTTTGGAGTCACCCGCCCTGCTGGGTTTTTTGCCCGGTCTGGCCGAGCACTTGCTGGGGCAGCCCCTGATCCTGCCAGCCCTGCCGACCTGGTGGTGCGGTGAGCGCTCGGCGATGGAAGCTGCCCTGCCGCAATTGCAGGACTGCGTGATCAAACCGAGCTACCCGGCATCGAACCTGCGCAAGGGCTTTGACCCGGTGCTGGGGCGTTCGCTATCAGCGCAGCAGCGCGATGAGTGGGCCGGGCGGATTTTTCGCCAGGGCGAAGAGCACACGCTGCAGGCCCACCGGCCTTTGTCACAAATGCCCACCTGGCAGGCTGGCCGCAGCGGGGCGCAGTTGGCCGATGGCATCCAGCCGCGCTCGGTGATGCTGCGGGTGTTTGTGGTGTCAGACCCGGTGCAGGGTTGGCGGGTTTTACCCGGCGGCATGGCGCGGCTGGCCAGGGCTGCGGCTGACATCGCCTCCATGCAGCTTGGCGGCAGCAGCGCTGATGTCTGGGCGCTGGCCCATGACGCGCCGGATAGCGCAGCGCAGTCGTCGCTGGGCGCAGCGCCGCTGCTGGCCCAACGCAAACGCCCTGTCACCAGCCGCGCCGCCGAAAACCTGTACTGGCTTGGCCGCTACACCGAGCGCACCGAGAACCTGATCCGCTTGGCCCGCCTGACCCTGGAGTGCCTCCATGGCGAAGAGCAGTCGTCTGCGCCACTGACTGCCTGGCTGGGTCGCATGGCGGTGGTCAACACCCTGGTTTTGCCGGGCGTGCCAGCGCCCGCGCAAGCCCGCCGGGTGTTTGTGCGCTCGCTCATCGACAGCCTGGGCAGCAGTGCCGGGGCAACCAGTGTCGGCTACAACCTGCGCGCCCTCAAGATGGCCGGCTCGGCAGTGCGGGAGCGTTTGTCGCAAGAGCATTGGCGCGTGATGGTGCGCGCCGAAGAAGAACTCACCCGGAGCTGCGCCACACAAACGCCCGGTGGTGATGACCCGGCCCAAGACGCCCTGCAAACCCTCAAGCATTGCGGCGAGCACATGGCGGCCATCACCGGCGCGCAAACCGACCGCATGACCCGCGACGACGGCTGGCGCCTGCTGAGCATTGGCCGCCACATCGAGAGGCTGGATTTTTTGGCCTCGGCCCTGCATGGCGCGCTGCAATGCGGCTCAGTGCACACGGTCGCTGGCTTTGAGGCGCTGGTTGCCCTGTTTGAAAGCACCACCACATTCCACGCCCACTACCAGCGAAGCCGCGATATTGCCTCACTGGTCGACCTGCTGGTGCTCAATCGCGATAACCCGCGGTCCTTGGCCTGCACCGCCCAAACCCTGCGCAGCAGGCTTAACAAGTTGGCCAGCGGCTCGTCGGAAGCGCTCAGCCCGCTGGCGCAGCAAGTGCCTGGCCCGAGTGCTTGGAGCCTGGCCGAACTCTGCGACCAGCCGAATCAGGGCCGCCTGTCTGGGACAGCACCAGCCCTGCTGGCATTGCTCGAGCACTGCCAGACCAGCGCAAGGCGGGTCTCGGAGGAAGTCAGCGCAACTTACTTCACCCATGCCAGTGACAGCAAGCACAGCTTAGGCACCCGATGAGGCTGGAGATCACCCACAGCACCCGCTACGACTATGCCCCCTGGGTAGAGACCGCCCAGCACATGGCGTATTTGCAGCCTTTGCAAGAGGGGCCGCAGCTGCTGCTCAGCCACCAACTCGACATCAGTCCGAGCCCTGCAGGCCTGGTGCGAAGCTGCGATGTCTACGGCAACAGCCGCTGCTTCTTTTCTTTGCAAACACCGCATTCAGCGCTGGAAGTGGTGGCGCGCAGCGTGGTGCGTACCCAAGCCAGTGCTGTGCCCAGCAGCAGTCGGGGCTGGGAGACGGTGCGCGAACTGTTTCGTTACCGCTCGGGCGCCAACTTTGATGCTGCCAATGATTTCGTTTTCGCTTCTGCCTTTGCGCCGCTGGATGCCAGCTTTGTGGCCTATGCCAGGCCCAGCTTTGCGCCGGGCCGGGGCCTGCTGGCGGCGGCCACCGAGCTGATGCAGCGCATCCATGCTGATTTCATTTATGAGAGCCAAAGCACCATGATCAACACCCCGGCCCTGCAGGCGCTGGCCCAGCGCAAGGGGGTGTGCCAGGATTTCGCCCATATTTTCATTGCCTGCCTGCGCAGCCTGGGTTTGCCGGCCCGCTATGTCAGCGGCTACATGCTCACCCAGCCTGGGCCCGGTGTGGCGCGTTTGCGCGGCAGCGATGCTTCGCACGCCTGGGCAGCGGTTTACCTGCCCGACCTGCCCCTGGCCCAGCGTTGGTGCGATCTCGATCCCACCAATAACCGGGTCGGCTGGCACTCGCCGGGCGAGGACTATGTGACCCTGGCCACCGGGCGTGACTTTGGCGATGTATCGCCCATGCGTGGCGTGATTCATGGCGGCGCAAGCCACACCTTGAGCGT
>CAMATS010000346.1 GCA_945861195.1 Rhodoferax sp. OV413 | reverse complement strand
GCTACCCCTTCGTTACCCTTGCCACCGGCACCGGTAGGCCAATTGACCGCCGTACCCTCGCCAACCTTGCTCTTCCACTCCGGATTGACCTTGCTCAGGTAATTGGTAAAAATAAACGAAGTCCCGGAACCGTCAGCGCGCCGAACCGGCGCAATCGCTGCATCTGGCAAAGCCAAGCCAGGGTTCAAGGCTTTGATTGACGCATCGTCCCACCTGCTGATTTTTCCCAGAAAAATATCGCCCAACACGGCGCCGCTGAGCTTCATTTGCCCCGGGGCAATGCCCTTGATGTTGACTACCGGCACGACACCGCCAATGACGGTGGGAAATTGAATTTGCCCTTTCTTGGCCAGTTCTTCGTCGGTAAGGGGCGAGTCAGTCGCACCAAAATCAACCGTTTTAGAGTCGATTTGTTTGATACCGGCGCCTGATCCCACCGACTGGTAGTTGATCCTGACACCAGTCGCCTTGTTGTAGTCGGCCGCCCACTTGGAGTACAAGGGCGCTGGAAAAGTCGCACCAGCGCCTGTGACTTCCTGCGCTGATACCATGGATGCTGTGAGCAGCGCTAGTGAGCAAACTGAAGCGGTCAGCGGGCTTTGGAAACAAAATTTCATGAAATTCCTTTCGATTGATGAGTTAGACCGGCGATTAAGTCTTTTGAATTTACCTGCCAAATATGTCTTTTTCGTGACAAACCTGCCTGGTTTTTGGTCACTCCCTGGAACACATGTTGAATTCTTGTCACGAAAATGTCATTTTTAAACCCTAATGTTGTGAGTCTGCCAATTTTTATTTGAGGACTTGCCATGAAAAAATCCGCCGCGCAGGGCTTGGCTGTACGCATCGCCCAGGATGTTGCGGACAGTTACGACGAAGAATTTGAGCTCGAGCTCGAAGACCGGGCCACGGACGCCATGCCTGGTAGCGGCGTTGATACCGGCTCAGCAGAGTTCAGAGAAAGCCGCCGGCGTTATTTTCGAGAGCTTTTTCGCATGCAGGCAGAACTCGTCAAGCTGCAGGACTGGGTTGTCAAAACAGGACACAAGCTGGTGATTTTGTTTGAGGGGCGGGATGCCGCTGGCAAAGGTGGCGTGATCAAGCGCATCACCCAGCGGCTCAACCCACGCGTCTGCCGGGTAGCGGCCTTGGCAGCGCCAAATGAACGAGAGAAAACACAGTGGTATTTCCAGCGCTTTGTGTCGCACCTGCCAGCGGCCGGAGAAATTGTGCTGTTTGACCGGAGCTGGTACAACCGGGCAGGCGTCGAGCGCGTCATGGGTTTTTGCTCGGACGAGCAATACGAAGAATTTTTCCGCTCGGTGCCCGAATTCGAGAAAATGCTGGTGCGTTCTGGCATACAGCTGATTAAATACTGGTTCTCAATTTCTGACGAGGAGCAGTACGTACGCTTTCAGAGCCGGATTCAAGACCCCCTCAAGCAATGGAAACTTAGCCCCATGGATCTCGAATCTCGGCGCCGTTGGGAGGAATACACCAAGGCCAAGGAGGTGATGCTGGACCGCACGCACATCGAACAGGCTCCTTGGCGGATCGTGCATGCAGACGACAAGAAGAAAGCCAGGCTCAACTGCATCCACCACCTGCTCACCCAGATACCTTATGCCGAGATTGAACACGCCGAGATTGTGTTGCCGCTGCGGGAACGTCACGACGACTATGTACGCAAACCAATACCGCAAGATCTGTTGGTACCGCAGGTTTTTTGAACTCGCTGGCATCCCCAAGCAGGCCAAAATCGGCGTGGTCATCGTCGTGCGGAACGCCACCAGAACAACAAGCAGTCCTCATGCCCAACCCACATCGTCTTGCAGCCATTGATCTTGGCTCGAACAGCTTTCGTCTGGAAATCGGGCAGGTTGAGCAGGGTGTTTTTCAACGAACTGAGTACCTCAAGGAGACAGTGCGCCAGGGCAACGGCCTGGACGAGGATAGAAACCTGACAACCCAGGCCATGCAGCGCGGCTGGGACTGTTTAGCGCGGTTTGGCGAGCGATTGGCCGGTTTTAAAAGTACTGAGGTCCGTGCAGTAGCCACACAAACCTTGCGCGAGGCGCGTAATCGGGACGAGTTTTTGCGTCGCGGGGTTGCCATGCTCGGATTCCCCATTGATGTGATTTCCGGCCGCGAGGAAGCTCGCCTGATTTACCAGGGGGTGAGCCAGGCGCTGCCGCCGAGTGATGATCGGCGCCTGGTGGTCGATATTGGCGGGCGTTCGACGGAGATTGTTTTGGGGCGAGGCCGCATGCCGAGCCGCATGGAGTCATGCCGGGTCGGCAGCATCACCTGGTCGAACCGCTACTTTGCGGATCAAGATTTTTCCAAAGGGGCTTTTCAACGGGCTGAAGTCGCCGCCAAGGCGGTGCTTGACGAAGTGACCAATGCCTACCCTCGCGAGAGTTGGGATATCGCCTATGGATCAGCGGGCACGGTTGGTGCGGTGGCTGATGTCCTGGTAGCGGCTGGCTGGCCGGCAGATTCCATCACACCAGCGGGCTTAGACTGGCTGGTCGAGAAGCTCATCAGCGCCCAGAGCGCTGAGCGGCTCCGTTTGCCTGGCTTGAAGGACGACCGGCGCGCATTGATTGGTGGAGGCTTGAGTATTTTGCGAGCGGTTTTCGAGCTGCTGCAAATTGATCGCATGGTGCTCAACCCTGGTGGCCTGCGACATGGTCTGTTGGCAGAATTGATGGGACAGGCACCTGAGCAGTCAGACTTGCGTGCCAGATCAGTGGCGCGTCTGGCTGTTAAATTTGGCGCGGAGTCGGCCCAAAGCCAGCGGGTTGGCCGGGTTGCTCGCAATTTTTTGAACGCCTTGGTGGTGTGCAAACCACCAAGCGAAGCCCTGGCGACCGAGCGTCTGCACAGAAAGCTCAATTGGGCGGCCGATTTGCACGAAATTGGCAGCCATATTTCACACAGCGATTACCACAAGCACGGCGCCTATATTTTGGACAACGCTGACGCGATGGGCTTCACCCAGTCTGAGTTGCACAGGCTCAGCCTGCTGGTTTTGGGGCACCGGGGAAAACTCCGCAAGCTGGGGGCAGATTTCACTGACACAGCGTTTATATTCCAGTTGCTTGCCCTGCGGCTGGCTGTCATCCTCTGCCATGCCCGAAACGACCCTGTGATGGACGGGCTGCTGCTCTCGACATCCGGCAATGCTGACCAACGCATTTCTCTGCATTACGCGCAGGCTTGGGGAAATGCTTTCCCGCAATCTTTGCACCTGCTGCAAGAGGAGGTGATCGCTTGGCAAAAAACCCCATGGGCCTTGCAATTGATTCAAAAAAATCCTGGAAAAAATTGAGGTAAACCGAAATTTTCCATGAGGCGAACCTGCGGTTCTGTTTGGGTGTCAGCGGCGCAT